>NZ_JBHNYX010000065.1:0-18484 GCF_054960505.1 Alteromonas sp. G4i13
GTTACTAGCTTTTGCTAGCTGCCTCTCCCGAAGCGGATGCGTATCTTACAGCGCATCTTTTTTTTGTCAACAACTTTTGTTTATTTATTTTTAAACTTGGTTTTTGACATCCTCATCAGTTGTTAGCGTTTTGCTGTTCCCTGTTGAGGAGGCGCGCATTCTACGCATTCCTGTAGCATCGTCAACACCCTTTTTTAAATAAATATAAAAAAAGCGACCGTTCGGTCGCTTTTTAATCTATTAGTACATTAAGCATGCGTTTACGCTTGTATATCCTTATTCTATCAGCTCAAAAAGGCATATCCTCTTTATTATTGAGCGAAGACATCTGATTATTGCCACGTGATCATTCCTGCTTATTGTCTACACTTTCATTGCTTTTCTTTTTATCGGCATTGAAGTCTGCATCTTCTTCATGGTCGCCCACTACATCGTCTAACGTTACTTTCTCAACGGTACGAAACGTATTGATAGGTCCAGCTAACGCATATAGTGCAAAAACAAGGAACAATACTAAAGCGGGTTCTGTTGCCACAACAACGAATATCAGAAGAACTAAAAGAAGGCCTACAAATGGAACCTTACCGTGCCAATTAACTTCTTTGAAAGAATTGTATTTAAAGTTACTCACCATCAGCAAACCTGCCAAGCCAGTTACTGCAGCAACTATTAAACCATAGTCGGTACCAACAGCATCATACTCAACTCCAACCCATACAAGACCAGAGACAACAGCCGCAGCAGCCGGACTTGCGAGACCTTGGAAGAAACGCTTATCGGCAATACCAACTTGCGTATTGAAGCGAGCTAAACGAAGAGCTGCACCCGCTACATATATAAAAGCCGCTAACCAGCCTAACTTGCCCAGCTCAGTTAACCCCCAATTATAAGCAACAAGTGCAGGTGCCATTCCAAATGAAACCATATCTGCCATTGAGTCATACTCGGCACCAAAGTCGCTTTGCGTGTTCGTCATTCTTGCCACACGCCCATCTAAGCCATCAAAAATCATAGCAACAAAGATAGCCACTGCCGCGGCTTCGAACCTGCCGTTCATTGACGAAACCACAGCAAAGAAACCCGAAAACAACCCTGCTGTTGTTAATAAGTTGGGAAGTAAGTATATCCCTTTACGTTTTTGATCAGACATATGTCCTCATACTTCTACATATACAATTGCACTAATTATTTCATAGATATGCAGGAACGCATAGCAAAGTAAAAAGGCTGCCTCGTTCCTTTACATAACGCCGTTGCAAAACGTTATTAGCTTTGCATTGATTACACGTACTCCTACCACAATGCCGGCGCTTGGCTTCTATTTATTCAGGACCGCGTATGCTCACGATCAAACAAACAACTAATAACTAGGTATACGGTTACATACCTTAAATAGCTCACCGTTCATATATCATACAAGTCCATGTTGAAATTAGGTACTACCAAGTTTGTGTTCGCATAATATGCGCACACATCACTCGGCGTGTACTTGAAGTGCTTTGCGCTTCATATATAGGAAAGCAATTATGCGAACGCTACAAAAAACGTTTTCTTTGCAAACTGTACTATTACTTTCCACAGCTTTGCTATCTACCCTGAGTGCTAATTCAGCATTCGCTACCTACTATAAAAAGCAAAGTTATTCTCACTGTGGGTCATCGAGCCAAAGCAACGAACAAAGCAATGTATGTAACTCTCCGTTGGGAGAATACACCTACGATCTAGTCGATGACAAAGTGACACAAACCAATCAGACGAATAATTCCTTTGTTCAAATAGACGGATTAAATATTAATATGTCCGCCTTTTCGGACACACAAGGAGTTACCGGCGAAACAGTCGTTGGCGCCAAGTTAGAAAAAATCTCAGATAAATGGGCTTACGGCATAACAAACAACGATGAAGCATACTATCGTGGCGACGCTGACCACGCTATTGACAATATCAACTATTACTCTCAAGGTAGCGCGAACGCTTATTATAGTGGTATGACTAACGTAGAACGTGACTATGACTTCGTGTTGTTATCTTTCGACTCTGCGGTGACACTAACGGGCGCAAGTTTTTCATGGCTTTACAGTGGCCGCGACAGCCAAGTATCTGTTGCAGCACTAAGTAATACTTCGAAACTAACCTCAGGTGTTAACACGTGGAGCGATATTGTCGCTAACGCCTTAACTTCAGCCTCATTTGATATTGAAAACTGTGAATATTTAGATCACCGCGCTGACTTTACTTTCACTGAGTCCGCTCAATATTGGTTGGTTGGCGCTTATAACACCGTATTCGGAAATATTGGCGGCCATGTAGGTAATGATGCCTTTAAGCTTGCTAATGTTGGCTTCTCTGTAACAGAGTCTGCCGGTACGCCAACGCCAACAGAAGTTTCTGAACCTGGCACCATTGGCTTACTCATGGCTTGTTCACTTCTCGTGATGTGGCGTCGCAAAAAATCCATTTGAAGAAATTAGACTTTAGATCACTGACAGGTTGGAAAATCTGTCAGTTTTTTTTACCCTCTCTCATATCGTCCCTTTTCAAATTGTAACATTAACTTAAAAATCATAAACTTAAACAAACTGGCACGAAATAAGCTTAACATTAGAAATAATCATCTAATTTTGCTTTTTGGGTAGTTCAAAATATGAAGTTTTCTACATCGCTGACAATACTATTACTTGCTGTTAGTTCATCAGTTTTCGCTACAGATTCAAGCCTCAACAGTGCAAAGTATGATGCACAATACACACTCGCCAATTCTAATGGCAGCGCTAATTACTCACAAACGACCAATGCGCAAAACAGCAATACCTCAATCGAGATCAACGGCGTTACAGTTGATGTAGGAATCACTGCTTGGTCAAACTCTGCAGGACACGCCGACGACAAACTTGCCCAGGGCAATATTCAAGGTTGGTGGAACTGTACGCTTGGTAATAATGGTTGTACTTTAGCAAATAGACACGTTGGCTACGGAATTAAAAATAGTGATTATTCTTGGGGAGGTGATAGTCACGCAGTTGATAATAGCGGTGACGGCGGTGGCAGAGATTTTGATATGTTCTTACTGTCATTTAGCGAGTCAGTGACTCTTGAAAATGCAGCCTTCACTTGGGTAGTCGGCGACAATGATAGTAAAGAAGTTACTGTTGCGGGTCTTAATAGTATTGCGGCATTTGAGAGCGGAGCCAACTCAACTTGGAACACTGTTACAAGCGCTATTGTTGAGAATACACTAGGTCACTATGGCGTAGGTTCAAAAGGCTCAAACGGTTTGTACGAATCAACATTTACGAAGCTAACTGGTAGTGCAAAATACTGGTTAATAGGTGCATACAATACCATTTTCGACGATAACGCTAAGAGTAACTTTAACAGCGTACAATTAAAACTGTCTTCCATTGGTGTGTCAATGACTCAACCAACCGCAGAAGTTAGTGAGCCTGGCGCCCTAGCACTGATGGGGTTGGGTTTAGGTCTTGTTCTTTATAGACGTAAGCGCCGCGTTTAATTGTTTAAAAACGCATAGAAAACACGTATCTTTAGAAGGTGGCTTAGGCCACCTTTTTTTATGCTATTTTTAAGCCAGCGGCTAGGCTAAGTTTCGAAGGTATATATGGATTTTTTTAATAATAAAAAGCGTGTTGTACAACGCGCTATTGTCTCTGCAGTTGCCTCATCATTAATCGCTTTTAACAGTTTTGCTTCTACGTCAGAAGACTACGAAAAAGCACTGACCGCGTTTAATCAAAACGAATACGACGAAGCCTATATCCACCTTAAAAACAGCTTACAGAAAGACCCTGAAAATCTAGCTGCAAAGATACTAATGGGTGAAATACTGCTTATAAACGGCTACCTAACCGCGGCCGAAATGGAGTTCGTAGAAGCACTTGAAATGGGTGCTGACATTAACCTTCTGGCAGAACCGCTTGGCAACACTTGGCTGTTCTTGAACAGATATAAAGAGATTGTCGATTTTGCCGATTTAAACAAACTGTCGGGAGAGGCAGAGCGCGAGTGGTTAATGATTCGTGCAACTGCGTGCACTAGACTGGAAGACGAGCTATGCGCCTTACGCGACTATAGCACCATAGTCTCACGCACACCTAACTTCGTGCCAGCTATAAACGGCTTAGCCTCAATTGCCCTTCAAAATGAAGACTTATCTAAAGCAAATTCTCTTATCGATAAAGCCATGTCGTTAGAACCAGAAAACGCAATAACATGGCGATTGAAGGGCCAGCTTGCTTATCGACAGGGAGATACTGACGCAGCAACCGCGCATTTACAAAAAGCATTGACGTTTAACCGCGACGATCCTATTGCGCTACGTAACCTTGTAGACTTGTACTTAGAAGCAAAAGACTACGATACCGCAAAGCTTTTTGTTGATGAGATCATTGAGGACACGCCGAACGATCCGCTAGCCATATTACTCAACAGCTGGCTACAAAGTAGAGACAACCAGCAAGCTATTGATAATGCAAAGCTAAAAGAACTTAACGACTTCATGGCGCAGCTTGACCCTGAGCTGATAACCTCTCAACCGATGTTGTTATATATAAGTGGTTTAACGAACTTCTTTAACAACAACATGGAAACAGCCGCAAAGGACTTTAATGCTTACTTGCAGCAGGAGCCTGATGACCTGCAGGCAGTATTAATGCTAAGTCAAGTCTATATGGCAACACAGCAAGACAAACAAGCGCTTGCGCTGCTTGAACGTCATCAGGATGCGTTAATGGAAGACCCTGACTCAGCGCTGCTTCTGGGTGACTTATTTATTCGCCAAAACAAAGCATTCAAGGCTGAACGCCTACTGCAAAATCTTGAATACAAATACCCTAATGAGAACAAGCTTCAGCTTTTCAAGATTAAATTAATGGCTGCCAGAGGTAAGCAGGACGAAGCACTATCAATTCTTGAAAAGAATTTGCCGACCTACAAAGATAACGCGGGGTTTCTATTCACTTATTCATTAATGAATTTACAAGCCCAGCAGTTTGATAATGCTTTAAAAGGCGCAAACCTGCTAAGTGAACTTTATCCTGACGAAGCTGAAGTGTACAACTTAAAAGCCGGCATCTTGATAAGACAAGGTCAGTTAGAAGAAGCTAAAACCAATATCGAAAAGGCGCTGGCACAGAACCCTACCCTTTTTCCTGCAAAATTTAATTTGGCGGCTACTGAAAGCCGCTTAGGCAACGTAGAAACTTCTAATCAATTGATTGAAGAACTTCTTACTTTCTCACCGCAGCATAATGAAACGCTGATGCTAAAAGCGTTTAACCTGACCAAAGCAGGCAAGGTAGATGAAGCAAAGCAAATCTATCTCGATTTACTAACACTTACGCCGTCGAATAGCGGTGCTAGGGAACGCGTTTCCTCTTTGTATCAGCAACAAGGCGACATTAAGAATGCCCTGTATCACTTAGACCTGCTAATTAAAGATGACTTCGACAATGCTGACTACCTCCTTCGTAAAGCTGCGCTTCAGTTAGGGAATAATCAACGTGCCGATGCCGAAAAAACACTTAGCATTGTAAGAAACTTTATTAACGACGACGCGGGTAAATTAATTGCCTATGCCGACCAAGCCCGAAACATTGGTGATAGCGAGGGCGCGTTAAACGCCATGGCTCGCGCACACGACATAGCAAACACAAGCACATTTGTTACCCTGCGCTATACAAGTTTGTTGTTAGATTTACAGAAAAACGATAAAGCACAGTCGTTGTTGGCGACAGTTCCTGCAAACCAGCAGCAAAACCCGGTTTACCATTTTCTAAAAGGAAGATTAGCTGCGAATAAAGGTAATGATGAAAGTGCGATTAACGCTTTCGAAAAAGCGCTAGAAGTCGACGCTTCTTTTGCACAGGCTTTTGTTGCCATTTACAACTACGCACTGAACGATCAGTTTGTAGATGTATTTTTGAATACGGCAAGAAAGCTGGTGAGCGAGAATGAAAACAATCTGCTGGCAAAAAACCTGTTGGCGCAATACTTATTCTTTATTCAAGAGTTCGATGAGTCGATAGCGCTTTACAAGGAACTTGTTGAGCAACCAAACTTACTCAACCCTGCTGAGGCTTACAATCGCCTAGCGATCATGCATATCGAGGAATCGCTAGTCACTGCAAAAAACTATGCACGTCAGGCCTACGAGCTTCAACCAAACTCAGCAAAAATATTGGATACCTACGGTCACATCAAAGCGCTACAAGGAGACTATGAAGGCAGCCTTAAAATGCTGAGGGATGCGTTCGCCAGAGACGCCAACGACCCAAATATTCGCTATCATCTGGGCTACACGCTAGCCAAGCTCAATAGAATTGAAGAGGCGAAAAAAGAGTTAGAATATGCAGTAAAAGTGGAACGCCCTTTCTTTAAGCGTCCTCAAGCAAGAACGCTATTAGAGAGCCTATAAGGCTCTCTTCGCATGCAGCTAAAGGCAGCACGAACAATTGCGTTTGTGCTTTTCCATTTTGCCAATACCAGGGTTAAACGTATTGGTTGGATCTAAGTCTTTGTAAAATTTCTGCAAGTTACTTTCGGCTTCATACAAATGACCTACATTGTGTTCAGCAGGATACTTAGCGCCACGACTGTCTAATAGTGCCAACATATCTGCTTTTACTTTTTTGGCGTCGCTGCCTTTTTTTAGTATGTAATCTTGATGAAAGACATGGCAGAAAAAATGTCCATAATAAAGTGACTTTTCAACGTGTTTGGCGATGTGCTCAGGCAGGTTCTCTACCCATAAATCATCGTTGCGGCGCAATGCGATGTCCAATGCTAAGATGTCTCCTACTTGCTTATGGTGTAACGTTTGATAGCGAACCGCGGCGCCAGCTGCAGCAAAACGTAATAAAAACGCCTTAGACGCTTCTTCTTCATTACAAGTAATGAAGTCACCATCTAGCTTCTCTTCGTTAAACAGCTTGGCCAAAAGCGTTTTAACCTCTTCGATGCCACCATCGCTCATTTTAAGGATTAGATGATGCTCGTACTTGTCGCGGTAGGTTCTTATACTCGAGGGTATTTGGTCAGAAAAGAACTTACTACCGAACTGCATCAATCTATCGCTTAGGTAAGGAGGAAGCAGAGGTAACTTGTTGAGCACGGCATCCACCCGCCCTTTGAGTGCAAACATTTTAGGTAGCGAGTCAGTTCCCAAACGCTGAATACTTATGATGGTATCTTTTCCGTAAACATCTGCAATATCGAACATTTCTCTATGAAGATATTCACCCACCTCAGGAACGTTTTTACATTGAGTCAGTATGTCTCTTCGAATACGAGTAAGTACAGAGGCATCATTCGTACCGATATAAAACGTTTGTTCTTTATTAGGCACTTCGAATGTGTCTAAGCGCACCGCGAAAACAGCAATTTTACCTGCGCATCCACTGGCTTCGTAAAGCCGTGTTGGATCGGCATTAAAGCGGCTCGGCGTATCAGCATTTACGTCTCTAACGATGTGTTCATAATCACTTGCCGACGCTTTCATACTGGTTTCAGGTAGAGATTTTGGAAAGTTGCCAGAAGAAAGGTTTCCGATAATTTCTTCCGGCGTGTCGCCTAAATCTATCCCTAGGTGATTAACAAGCTTTAGCTCTCCGCTTTTATCCACCTGAGCGAACAGCGATAACTCAGTATAGGCAGGTCCCCTTTTGACAAGTGCCCCACCTGAGTTGTTTGCAACACCACCGACAATAGACGCACCTAGGCATGACGACCCAATTACAGAGTGAGGCGCACGCCCGAGTGGCTTTAACGCCTTTTCAAGTTTGAACAGTGTTGCTCCCGGAAAGCTCAATACTTGCGTTCCGTCGTTAACCAGAACAATATCGTCCATTGCTAACGTATTTATAACCACCACTGGTCTATCGTAGTCGCTTCCACTTGGCGTTGAGCCTTCGGTCAAGCCGGTTTTCGCGGCCTGCATAATAATGATGCAGTTATATTCAACGCAAACCTTTAGCACTTCCCAATATTGCATTAGCGTATGTGGAAAAAGTACAGCCAATGCTTCGCCCTCGCCTGACCGCCACCCCTTGCGATAGTGCTCAGTTTGGCGCGTTCCTACGGCAAGATTGCTTTCCCCGAGTACGCGTTTAAAAGCGTCAATAATTGGGGTTGTTTGCATGTATAACTCCTTAGAACAGTGCAATGCGTATTAAAAATTAGTTTGTGCCGACTAATGGACCGCCGACGTCAAACACATAAACCCCCAACCATACTAAAATACCTGCAAATGCAACGTAATATATAGTTGGGATAACAGTCTTTCTTAAAGTAGCTCCCTCTTGCCCCATTAATCCTACCGTTGCCGAGGCAGCTACAACATTGTGTATTGCAATCATATTTCCGGCAGCCGCCCCAACGGCTTGCGCTGCGATAATTAGTGCAGGTGACAATTGAAGGCTTAGTGCTGCTTCGAACTGAAACTGGCTGAACATCATATTTGATACTGTATTCGAGCCTGCGATAAATGCACCTAATGCACCAATAGTAGGGCTAATTAATGGGAAAGCTTCGCCAAACATATTGGCGAACAATTGCGCGCCAGCTATCGGCATACTGACGATGTCGGCGCCATTCACACCTGAATTAATAAAAAGCCTAACCATAGGAATTGTGAACATCAATACAAAACCAGCACTTAGCAACGTTTTGCTGGAATCATTGAAAGCCTTAAACAACACTTCTCCCTTGGATACCTTTTTACTTTGAATGATTACTGCAACCAATGCACCTATTAACAACAACCCACCAGGAAGATATAGCGGACTGATTGATGCACTTACACCCGTTTCACCCAGTATGTTGTCAAATGAGAGTGTCAGCGACGTAGTAAATTCTTTTATTGTTGGAAACACTCTGGATATAACGAGCAGAAGTGCAACAACTAAATAAGGGACCCAAGCCGTAACCCAATGCATGGCCTTTTGTGACGTTATGTCGTCTGCTTTTATTTCCAAATTACCCAGCCAACCTTTGTCCCATGACGCTTTCGGCGGGAAATCCCATGTTGTTTTAGGCATCAAGAAACCATTTTTAGCTGCAGTAACAACCACTGCCAAGCTCACCAATCCTCCAATCAACGATGGAAATTCAGGGCCTAATACAATGCCGGTAAATACGTAAGGAATGGTAAAGCTGACGCCCGCGAATAAGGCGAAAGGTAGAATTTGTAACCCTTCGCGCCAAGACTTATTGGAGCCAAAAAAGCGAGTGAGCATTATAGCCATTAAAACTGGCATAAATGAGCCAATAATTCCGTGGATAATTGCCACTTCAGAGGTGATTAGTTGAATAAACTGCTCCCATTGCCAGCCTTGAGCCTGCAAAGTCTGACTGATCGCTTGGCCGTCTAAGCCTTTGTTTACACCAATGACTATAGGCGTTCCCACTGCGCCAAAAGAGACGGGTGTGCTTTGGATCATCATACCAATAAGTACGGCAGCCAATGCAGGAAAACCGATGGCAACAAGCAAAGGAGCCGCTATAGCGGCCGGCGTCCCAAAACCAGAAGCACCTTCAATAAAAGTTCCGAAGCACCAAGCAATGATTATTGCCTGGACTCTTCTATCAGGTGAAATGTTGGTGAAACCCTGGCGGATAACATCAATTGCTCCAGTATATTTCAATGTGTTGAGCAGAAAAATTGCACCAAATACAATCCACAAAACAGATACTGTAATCACTAAGCCTTGTAGAATTGAAGCGCCCACCCGTACTGCCGACATATCCCATGCTAAAAGTGCCATAAGTGCTGTACTTGCTAATACAACTGGCATTGCTCTTTTCGCAGACCACTGTAAACCCAATAGCAGCACTGCTGAAAGCGTTATAGGTAACAATGCTAATAATCCAAGGGTTATCTCATTCATGAGTTTTCCTCTTATTATAATTAGTTAATTATTCGAGTTTCTAACGTTAGAAAATCGATGTTAATGCAGGGTTAAAATTTAGGTATGCGACTGTACTAATTTCTCACGTGTTGATATATATGCATTAAAGACAAAGTTTATTTCCATTTTTGGACTAATAGTGGCAAAAGCAGACGATATTATCCTTTTTGTGAACGTAGTTGATGAAGGCTCTTTTTCAAAGGTCGCTCAAAAACTCAACCTAACTAATTCTGTAGTAAGTAAGCGTATCGCACGATTAGAGTCAGATTTGAACGTTCAATTGCTTTACCGCTCTACACGAAAGCTCAATTTAACTGATGCAGGAAGAACACTGTACAATAAGGCGAGAATCGCCAATTTAGCCATTCAAGACGCAGAAGATGCCGTCAGTGGTTACAGTGATGAAGTGCGTGGAAAAATCCGAATTACTATGCCCAATGTATCGGCAAAACTGGTCTTAAATCGCGCAATTGCCGAGTTTTGCAATTTACACGAAGAGGTGGATGTAGAGCTTGCAATTACCAATCGCGTCACCAATATCATCGAAGAAGGTTACGATCTCGCCATTCGTACAGCACATCTTGAGGACTCCTCTCTTATTGCTAAACGCCTTATAGATTCAAAATGGATAGTATGCGCAAGCCCCACATATCTTAAAAACGAAAGCCGCCCAAATCATCCTGACGACTTAACTGAACATAATTGTTTAATTTACAAGTACGATAGCACTGGCCCAGACTTCTGGCCGTTTCATATTGAAGGAGAGCTTCACAACGTTCAAATTGACGGGCGAATGCAGTCAAATAACTTGGATGCGTTAAGGCAAGCCGCTATTGCAGGTGTGGGTGTAGCATTTCTTCCCAAGGCATTAGTGCATGAAGATATCGAAGATGGGGCGCTTTCGCCTTTACTTGTCGAGTACGTAACTAAGACTATGGGTATTTATGCCGTTTATCCTCGTTCGCGTCAGCCTGACAAAAAGCTAAAGCTACTGGTCAACTACCTTCAAGAGGCGTTTAGCAATAGAAGCGCCTATTTTTATTGATAAACATTGAAGTAATCTCTGTTTACATCAAAAACATGGCGCTAAACATAATTGAAGCGATCTTAAAACGCGAACTTAGCTGACGCTTGGATGTAATTGGAGTCAATGCTGTCTATATTGTCATCATTGATAGAATAAGCACCAAACTCTAGGCCAACATCAAGGCGCGGCGCTACCGTATCAATTACATTCACCGCCCAGTGCGAACGTTTGCGCCCCAAAATATCTGTTTTAGCTGCTCCATAAAATACAGTGCTGCGGAGAGTTTCGGTCCAAAAATGGCGATACGCTACGGTATAAGCCAGCGTACTTTCCGTTTCCAATGTTTGAGTTGCAGGATCCTCAACAACATCAGCAGTCATGCCGGCCGCAGCATACCGACCGGGCTTACCCGCGGTTAATTGAAAACGTAGATCATCTTTTGCAAAAAGTGGTATTTTGCCTGCGATATTTACTGCTGCTGTAACTTCTTCGACCCCTCCTTGATCGACAAGTCGTATTACAGAGCCGAAAGCATATTGCCCATATTGACTATCTAAATTGTATCGTACAACAAAGTCGGGCGTAGACTCATCAGGGTCAGCGGCTACACCTGTAAGCCCTACGGCATTGGCAGGTGCGTCGGTATCACCATCACCAATGGTCTCTGGGCTTTCGATGGCAAATTGCCAGTTTCCTGAGGTGTATCTAACCTGAACTTGCCTTGCAAACACTTCTCCTACATGAGGACCACCAAAATCTAACGACTCAGGAATAACGTGAAGCGGCATAAAGGTGCTCCAGTTTTGCCCCGCACTCCAGTTCTTATAGGTGATGAAGAAGTGGCGTAATCGCAAGTTAGTAGAGTTACTTACCGCTTCGTTACCGCCTCCGCCATACATATCGACTTCTATAAAAGTACTCACTTCCCCTATAGAAACGCCCATATTTAAGCGTGACTCTCCTACATTGAAACCTGTGTGTGATGTCTCTATTGCTTCCCCGCCAGGAAAATTACCAATCCAATAATCCTGATAAGCAATATCCCCTTCAACATGCCTGACATCTACTTTGGCATAACCTCCAACACTAACCTTAACGTGTTCGTTACCGACCTTCCCGTTGAACAACTCTATGCCGTGAGAAGGGTTAAGAATTAGCGCTAATGCACAAGCAGATAAGCGTAGGGTGTATTTATTGTTTGTTTTCATTATTCGTCCTAATAGCTGAAACTATTTAACATGTCGTTAACGGGCGGATAATGTATTCGTTCGTGCTCAGAGGATAAACCGAGTTTAGAATATTAACTTTTTCCTAAATTCGCATAATCAGAGGTTTACTTTTTGAATGTTAATTTTGTAAAGAGATGAAGAATATTGAGCATAAATCGCTCAATAGAAAAATAATAAAAGGCTACTTGTTGCTAACACGATAAGTGAAAGTAATGATATTGATTGAAGTGTCTTACCCCAACTTTGCGAAAACCAACTTAAACACAAAGACAAAGAAAACACGGTAAGTGCAGACATAATAGTATCTGCAGGCGAGAATGTCGCTTGATTTACACTCAATGCAAATACGGCAAAACCAGTACCTATGGCACCGACTGCGCTCACAATTATGCATAATATGAAATGCGCACAAAGCTTAGCTATATCTCGGGGCATTGAGCGCGCAGAAACTACCGCTTCGTTTGAATTATATAACTGCATCGCAACCTCTTAACCCTCTCAACAATAAGTTAATGATAATCGTTATCATTATTAAATCAAGAAAATTAATTGGCTGTATTAAGAAAATTCATTAAACAAGAAAGCGTAATCTGTCGCTATTCGACCAGTGGCTTTTTAGTCAATCGTTTTTTGTTATGAAACTGCCGATTAATGGTCTTTCGCGGAATCTACTGGCAATAAAAAAGGCACTGTCTCCAGTGCCCTTTGGTTTTAATTGCTAACAACGAAAAGTCCGCTGTCATCTGCATCAATACGTATGGTTGATTCCGGTATTAATTCGCCAGCAAGTAATTGATGCGCGAGTGGATTTTCCACCTGCACTTGTATCGCTCGCTTAAGCGGACGTGCGCCAAACACTGGATCGAAACCCGCGTCCGCCAATTTATCCATAGCCGCAGCAGATAGAGTAAGCTTATATCCTTTTTCTGCGAGCCTAGCGCGAAGCGAGGCAAGCTGAATTTTAGCAATAGATTTTATTTGCTCCTTCCCTAATGGATGGAATACCACAATATCATCGACGCGGTTGATGAACTCCGGTCTGAAGTGTTGCCCTACAACACTCATTACCGACGCTTTCATATCGTCATACTGACTTTCGTTGTGCTTATCTTGAATGATATCTGAACCTAAGTTGGACGTCATGATCACAACGGTATTTTTAAAATCTACAGTGCGTCCTTGTCCGTCAGTCAACCGGCCGTCATCCAATACTTGAAGCAGAATATTGAATACATCTGGATGTGCCTTTTCAACCTCGTCCAACAAAATGACCGAGTATGGCTTGCGACGCACCGCTTCGGTTAAGTAGCCACCTTCCTCGTAGCCAACATAGCCAGGAGGTGCACCCACTAAGCGTGCTACCGAGTGTTTTTCCATAAACTCTGACATATCGATACGCACCATGGCATCTTCAGTATCGAACATAAAGCCTGCCAAGGCTTTGCAGAGCTCAGTTTTGCCCACGCCAGTTGGCCCTAAAAATAAGAATGAGCCAATAGGTCGGTTTGGATCCGCAAGCCCAGCACGTGAACGGCGAATTGCGTTTGAAACAGCTTCAACCGCTTCTTCTTGTCCAACAACCCGTTTGTGAAGTACGTCTTCCATACGCAACAACTTCTCACGCTCGCCCTCAAGCATTCGCGCTACAGGTATACCCGTCCATCGCGAAAGCACATCTGCAATTTCAACGTCCGTCACTTTATTTTTAAGTAACGTCGTCTCGCGAGTTTCGTTTTCAGCCGCTTGCTCTAACTTTGCTTCAAGCTCTGGAATACGGCCGTACTGAAGTTCCGACATACGATTCAAATCAGATGCACGTCGCGCTATCTCCAAGTCAAGTTTAGCCTGCTCAAGCTCCCCTTTAATGGTTTGAGTGCCCTGCATGGCGTCTTTCTCATCCAGCCACACTTTCTCAAGCTCTGCGTACTTGGTTTCCGCTTGCTCACGCTCTAGCTCAATCATCTCAAGTCGCTTATGACTCGCATCATCTGTTTCTTTGGCCAGAGCTTGCTCTTCCAATTTTAGCTGGATGATACGACGCTCCAGACGATCCATCTCTTCGGGCTTGGAGTCTATTTGCAATCGAATGCTAGACGCAGCCTCGTCTATAAGATCAATGGCTTTGTCTGGTAATTGGCGGTCGCTAATATAACGATGCGACAAACTTGCCGCTGCAACGATAGCGGGATCAGTAATATCTACCGAGTGATGGAGCTCATAGCGCTCTTTTAAGCCACGCAGAATAGCAATAGTGTCTTCAACGCTAGGTTCTTCAACTAATACCTTTTGGAAACGACGTTCAAGTGCTGCGTCTTTTTCAATGTACTGACGATATTCATCCAGTGTTGTAGCACCAACGCAGTGAAGTTCACCACGGGCTAACGCAGGTTTAAGCATATTACCTGCATCCATCGCTCCATCGCCCTTCCCTGCACCTACCATGGTGTGCAGTTCGTCAACGAATAAGATCACGCGGCCTTCTTCTTTAGCCAGCTCATTAAGCACTGCTTTAAGGCGTTCTTCAAACTCACCGCGATATTTAGCTCCCGCCACTAACGCGCCCATATCAAGGGCAAGAACACGCTTGTTCTTTAAGCCCTCAGGCACTTCGCCATTAATGATGCGCTGAGCCAACCCTTCAACAATAGCCGTTTTACCCACACCCGGCTCACCAATGAGTACTGGGTTGTTTTTGGTTCGACGCTGTAGTACTTGAACAGTTCGGCGAATCTCATCGTCTCGACCAATGACCGGGTCGAGCTTGCCTTGTTCTGCTCGCTCGGTTAAATCTGTCGTGTATTTTTCAAGCGCCTGACGTACATCTTCAGCATTAGGATCCGTGACCTTCTGGCCACCACGCATGTCGTCTATTGCGCTTTCAATAGCTTCTTTAGTGATATTCAGGCTTTTGAGGATTTCCCCCAAGCGCCCTTTATCTTGTAGCGCCGCTAGAACAAAGATTTCTGAAGTGATGTATTCGTCTTTTCGCTGCTGCGCTATCTTGTCACAAAGATTTAGCAAAATGCCGCTGTCTTTACTTAATTGAACATCTCCCCCAATGCCTTCAATACGAGGTAGGCGCTCAATAGCTTGGCTCAGTGCTGAGCGTAGCGCATTTACATTGATGTTTGCTTGGTCAAGCAAAGGGCGTACTGACCCGCCTTGCTGATTTAGCATGGCAGTCATTAAATGGACAGGTTCAATGTATTGATGATCTCGCCCCAATGCGAGTGATTGAGCATCGGATATTGCGAGCTGAAATTTACTGGTAAATCTATCTAGTCTCATAATTTCAACCTAATTAATGAACAACTATACCTGCGGTAACACGCCGCAATTACGAACATTTTAACTCTCGCTGAGTGGGTAATGATCTATGCGGAATGGTATTCTTTATGTTCTAGTTATGTAGGCTGCTCAATTGCGATTCAAGTATGAGATTAAAAAGTTAGCCCAAAAGATAACAAATAATGTATGAAGTTTGATCTAGCGCAACTGTGTGATCAGACTAAAACTGCCGCCTTTTTTCGAAACAATTTAAAGCAGGCCTATTACGCTAACTATACGCCCAGTCGTGCGCTTGTTTTGATGCGTAGCTCTTCGATGGGAGTAAAAACGCTGTTCGTCAGTGTAAGTACACAAGTTACTTTGTGTAATACTCTCAACGCCAGCTTGCTGCAATTGCACCTGTGCCACTAGAGGTAGATCTAATAAGTACTTCCCTCTATTAGAGCTATTGGCAATGGCACCGTCTATATGGCGAAACTTACTCGCCAACTGTACATCAACTTCGTAGCAGGGCCCGCTGATTGCAGGACCAACCCAAGCGATGAGTTTTTTTGCTTCGCTGCCAAAGTGTGAAACAGCACTTCCGATAATGTTAGTATCGAGACCTTTCCAACCAGCATGTACTGCCGCCACTTCTTGACCGCTTTCATCACACAATAAAATGGGCACGCAGTCTGCGGTCATCACCGCACAAAAATGCGATGTTGAAGAAGAATACGACGCATCAGCGGTGGTATCTGCGCTCGGCAATGACACCACGCGGTTGCTGTGCACTTGCTCCAACCATGTGATCTTTTCACTATGTGGAATCAGGCTTCTATTGGCTTTTACTAGTAGGAGGTCGTCCCCCACGTGGGCGCCAACGTTTAAACCTGCAAAATCACCTATGCTTGTACCTCCCATTCTTGTCGTTGTGTATGCAACAACATTTGCGGGACATGACCACGCTGGAGTAATCAAATCCAGCGTGGATGATATAGGTGAATTTGCAGATGACAATGTCATAAGTTCGCCTTACTCATTAAAGCATATCTTGTGGATTGTCCGCGGTGTCCTTTTTCACGGCTTTAAGCAAGTCCTGCATATCTTGAGGTAGGGGAGCTTTCCACGTCATCCACTCTTCCGTTTCAGGGTGAAACAGCGAGAGCTGTGCGGCGTGCAACGCCTGACGTTGGAATCCGCGAAGCGCAGCGATAAATTCTTCTGACGCCCCTTTAGGAAGACGAGGACGCCCGCCATAAACTTGGTCGCCAAGCAAAGGATGCTTAATGTGGGCCATGTGTACGCGGATTTGGTGCGTACGGCCAGTTTCAAGCTTCAAACGCAGGTGCGTGTATGCGCGAAATTTTTCGATAACACGAAAATGAGTGACCGCTGGCTTGCCCATTTCACGTACTGCCATATGCGTACGTTTTGTTGCGTGTCTACCAATAGGCGCATCTACAATACCACCAGCGACCATCGTACCTAAGGCAACGGCTTCATATTCACGACTCATTTCTCGACGTTGAAGTTGGTCAACAAGATGCGTTTGAGCAGGAATTGTTTTTGCTACTACCATTAACCCCGTCGTGTCTTTGTCAAGGCGATGGACAATGCCCGCACGTGGAACTTTGTCTATCTCTGGACAATGATTTAACAAGGCATTTAGCACGGTACCGCTTGGGTTTCCTGCACCTGGATGCACAACTAAATCTGCAGGTTTGTTTATGACTAGGATGTGTTCATCTTCATAAACAATGTTTAACGCGATGTCTTGCGCTTCGCTCGTTACTTGTACATCCATTTCGGCCTGTACAGTAACAAGTTCATCCATTTGCATTTTGTGGCGAGGCACGGTGATTACTTCACCGTTTACAGCAACATTCCCATCTTGGATCCAAGTTTTTAACTTAGAACGAGAATATTCAGGGAACAAATCAGCCAAAACCTGATCTAACCGTAAACCAAAATGCGCAGCTTCCGTTGAAGCTTCTAATTGTATTGTGTTCGGCGACTGTGTCATAACACCATTGATTACGTCTAAAAAAGGGTATTATAACAAGTATTCACGCTGTACACTGCCTTGTTTACGTTTTTGTATGGTTTTTCTCATCGTTAGTACGTTAGAATGCAATTAAAGTGTTGTTGTTTAACACATGAGCTTAGACAGCGAAGTATTAAAACTGTTTAGCAGGAAAATAGAATTATTATGAAATCATTTCGTCTACTGGCCCCCGTTTTATTGGGTGCTATGGTATCTGTCGCAGGATGTAGCTCTTCAGATAATGAAGAAAAAGCCGTATTAGCTAACATGGGTGCGCAGCAACTGTACGACAGAGCAAAGCAGAGCATGGAAGTAGGTAACTTCAGCGCTGCAGCACAAACGTTAAGCGCGCTAGATTCGCGCTACCCGTTCGGTCCCCTATCCCATCAGGTACAGCTAGACCTTATTTATAGCTATTATAAGTCAGGTAAAAACGAAGAAACGCTTGCCACTATCGACAGATTTATTCGTCTGAACCCAAACCATTCAGATGTTGATTACGCGTATTACATGCGTGGATTAACTAACATGGAATCAGATAGCAACCTTTTCCAAGAGTTAATGAATATTGACCGTACGGATAGAGACCCGTCGAAGTCTCGTGCTGCGTTTGAAGATTTCCGTAGACTGATTCAACAATATCCAGATAGCAAATATGCCGCAGATGCGAAACAGCGCATGGTTCATATTAAAGACCGCTTGGCTCGCTATGAAATCGCTATTGCACGTTTCTACATGAGACGCCAGGCTTATGTCGCTGCAGCAAACCGTGGTCGCTATGTTATAGAGCACTTCCCGAATACCACTCAAGTGCAACAAGCACTCGAAATTATGGTTTCAAGTTATGAGCAGCTTGGCCTAGATGAATTGCGTAACAATGCGATGAAGACACTAAAGCTTAACTACCCTGACAGCGAATTTATTAGCTAGATTTGGCTATTCTGTTTTGCTAGAGCTTTATGCAACCAATAAAAAAACGCACATTTGTGCGTTT
>NZ_JBHNYX010000066.1:0-18064 GCF_054960505.1 Alteromonas sp. G4i13
GCCCAGTGAACACTGGGCTTTTAAACATATTTAATGTGAAACTATTACGCGTCGTATGGGCTGCGTAAAACGATAGTTTCGTTTCTGTCAGGGCCTGTTGAAACGATATCAACCGGCACACCTGTTAGCTCTTCAAGGCGCTTAATGTAGTTTTTCGCAGCTTGTGGAAGCGCTTCAAACTCAGTTACACCAAAGGTGTTGTCTGTCCAACCTGGCATTTCTTCATATACTGGCGTTACTTTCTCGTAACCGTCAGCCGCCATAGGTGGAACGTCTTTCACGTTGCCGTCTGCATCTTTGTAGCCTACACAAATTTGAAGGCTTTCAAGGCCGTCTAGCACGTCAAGCTTGGTTAAACAGAAACCTGTAATAGAGTTAATTTGTACTGCGCGTTTCATCGCAACTGCATCGAACCAACCTGTACGGCGCTTACGACCTGTGGTCGCGCCAAACTCGTGACCTTTAACACCTAAGTGTTGGCCTACTTCACATTCTAGTTCAGTAGGGAAAGGACCTGAGCCTACACGCGTAGTGTATGCTTTAACAATACCCAGTACGTAATCTAGCTTAAGTGGGCCAAAGCCAGCACCCGTTGCTACACCACCAACGGTAGTGTTTGAGGACGTAACATAAGGATAAGTACCGTGATCGATGTCTAGAAGTGTACCTTGTGCACCTTCAAACATAATAGGCAAGCCAGCATTGTGTGCTTTATCTAGTTCGTCAGTTACATCAACAACCATTGCTTTAAGAATGTCAGCAACTTCCATTGCACCTTTTAAGGTTTCATCAAAGTCTACTGCTTCTTCGCCATAGTACTGAGTAAGCGTGAAGTTATGCACGTCTAGCACTTCTTTTAGCTTTGCTGCGAAGTCTTCTGCATTAAACAAGTCGCCAACGCGTAATCCACGACGGGCTACTTTATCTTCATACGCTGGACCGATACCACGACCAGTTGTACCAATTGCTTTTGCGCCGCGGGCTTTTTCGCGCGCTACGTCTAGTGCAATGTGATAAGGAAGAATAAGCGGACAAGCTTCACTAATCTTTAATCGCTCGCGCACTGGAACGCCACGCTCTTCAAGCATAGTCATTTCTTTCATTAGTGCGTCAGGGCTTAGCACAACACCGTTACCAATAATACAGGTAACATTATCGCGTAGGATGCCTGATGGGATTAAGTGAAGTACGGTTTTTTCACCGTCGATTACTAGAGTGTGACCTGCATTGTGTCCGCCTTGGTAACGAACAACATATTTTGCGCGATCAGTGAGTAGGTCTACGACCTTGCCTTTACCCTCGTCACCCCATTGAGTGCCGAGTACCACAACGTTCTTTGCCATGAATCATATGTGTAAGAAAATTAGGCGGGGATTCTACAAAATTCTAGGGCAAGGATCATCTCTTTTTCGAACAAAAATACGACTATTTTATTTTTATTTTTGAAATCACAAAGATGACCCACTGCCGCTCGAGCCTTTTTGAAATAAGGCTTGGCTTCTTATTTTTCAGCACAAACATTCTAAGACGCTAATTTTTAAAGCTTTCTAAACATTACCTGGTAAAAAAGCTGAACAGACGGTCTATCGCAGTCTGCGCTACGCCCCATTTATATAACGTTTTGCTATTATTCGCGGGCATTGGATGCTTAAAAGCTAATGAGGTATTCAAAGGGCTGAAAATATACCTCTGAATGTTGAATACAGGTTTAAGAGCACACTTTTCAGTCAACGGTAAAGTCGCGCTCCTTTTCGTACTATGTATTATGGTAAAGCGTGTGGCAGTGTTTGATGAGGTCCGTTTTCACATCGCTTCACGCCTCTTAATGCATAGATCTGGGCGCTAACTCAACTGAAATAAAACAGCAGTAGTGCGCCTATTATCACAAGGGTTCCGCCAATTTGACGCAGTTGATTGCTGGGCTGTTGGCTTATCTGAAGTAAATAATTGCGCCATTTATTAGGAAAAAGAAGCGGCCCTATTCCTTCTATAATAAGTACCAACGCTAAAGCGGGTAGTAGCCACTCCATAAAACTATCCTTAAATAAGTGTGACGTTAATATTTACGTATGTTTAAAGCAACGACTTACGCTTTCTGATTCAGTGCGGTTAAATCAATGTACTCAGGGGTGTGGTACAGACCAAAACCAAACCGTAAGCGGTTTCCTCTAAAATCGGTAAGGATATGGTGCTCTTTAAGCGCTGAAGCAAGGGCTTTTGTTTCATCGGCACTATCTAATTCAAAGGTAAGAAAATGCCCTCGGTTTGCTTCATCACTTACTGCTAGATGTTTTTCGTTTAGCAAGGGATGGTTGCAGGTAGCAAGTTTCTCTAGAAATGTGCGCTGCATGCCCATTATATATTCGTTAACTGTGGCTACATCAATGCCATTGTCGTCGAACATGCGAAGCACGGCTCTTAATCTGTAGAGCGCGGTAAAATCCATGGTCGCACCAGCAAAGCGCATTCCATCTAGACTATATTGAACGCTGTCTTTGCCGCCAACCTTGCGAGGCTTATCTAGCTCGCCAAACTCTGCAAACCAGCCTGTATATGCGGGTCTTAGCTCACAGCCCACGGGTACGTGCGCAAAACATGCCCCCTCTCCTGCCTGAGCATATTTGTAACTACCGGCAAGATAAAAGGCTCGGTGGGCAATGTCCGCTATATCGGTAGGCTTTGCCATAAACCCGTGATAGCCATCAACCACAATAAGGGTATTGTCGTTAGTTACGCTATTTACGATATCTGTGACATCGTTCACCACGTATCCGGAATTAAAAAACACCTGACTAAAGAAAACCAGCTCGGGATCGTGTTCGGCAATGGCGGCTTTAAAGCGCGACGCAAACGTATCGTAGGGTTTAGTAGGTACGGTAATAAGTTCTATCGCACCCTGCTCTTGCATCCTACTCGCTTGGCGCTGAAAACTGTGAAACTCGCTGTCTGTCGACACTACTTTATAAGGCGCAGCACTATCGATGCAGCTCATTACGCGATAAAGCAGCTCATGGGTATTGGGCGCAAAAACGATTTGCTGTGGTGCTCCAGTGTTCAGTATGTTGCTAATGCGCTGCTGTAGCTCTGGCACTAAAGTTTGGAAGAAATATCCCCATTTTTCGTCAACATACTTAGCGCTGTCATCCCAGTAGTTGAGCATTGCATCACGCGTGCAGTCGGGCCAAAAGTAGTGGCTGTGACATGCATAATGCTGTTTACCTTTGTTCGCATTAAGAAAACCCGTATAAAAATGCTGATATGCCATGCTCTATTGCCCAATATAAAAACTGCGTAAACCCTATCAAATTTCTACCTTTTTCGCATGAATCTGCGCCTGCAACAAAACATTTATTTACAAATTAAGTGTAAATTGTTTTGCCCAAATCGACGTGCTTAGTGATATTTCTTATATAAACACAATCACAGCAAATTTTAAGAACTCTGCTATACCCTATAGAGGCAAGATGTTTTTGTTAGCCGAGTTAGCAAGCTCCGTCTGTTCCACGCAGACAAACATTAAAGGTATTTTATGCGTTTTCCTAAATACGGAAATTATTCATTGGATGTCTCAGGTAACGTACTTGAGGTGTTTGCAACCGGGGCGTGGAACCTGAAAACGACAGAGTTTTTTATAGAAGAAATGCATGAACTTATCGCTAAGTTCGACAATAAGCCTTGGGCTGCCCTAATGGACGGACGCCGCTGGGTGCTTTCTACGCCTGAATGCCAAACCCGTTTAGCAGAAGCAATAAAGGTGAACATTTCGCGAGGGCTCACACGCTCAGCTTACGTGCTGGATACCGGAATGGTTAGGCGGGCCCAATTAGAACGAACCCACCCATCTAAGCACCGTGACGCTGAATCAGCTAACTACGAGCGCGATTATTTTCAAAAGTATTTCGAAGCACTTAATTGGCTGCACAAAGAGGGGTTCTCCCCTATTCTCTCGCCTAAATAAATACAGCAATCGAATTAGAAATACACACGTTGACACTCGTCAGTATGCGTTCTCGTTCACCTGCAAGTACCAGCACGAACCTCGTACAGTCAATTTATCAAAGTCAGACTCGACTCATTGTCCCCTACGACAGCCGCTAAAATGCTGACGTTGTTAATACAATAAGCTGTAAACTTTTCGGCGGTATTCCGACTTCAACGGGTCGCCGTCGGCAAGCGCATTCACCATATCCATCATTAGCTTTCTGGCGTCGCCAAACCCAAGTTCTTTCTTTAACACACTATAAAGAAGCTCTAGTGCATCTTGTGCTTTGTTCGCTTGCTGCAACTGTACCGCTAAATCAACTTTAAGCTGCAAGTCGTCTGGGTTCGCTTCTACCTCTGCTTGAAGCTGACGAATTTCAGGAGTGTCGGCGGCTTGTTCTGCCAATTCAATTTTTCCCGCTAAGCTCTTATAGCGAGAGTCTTGATCAACCAACTTAATTTCTTCCAATAACGCTTTGGCTGTATCGATAGATCCGGTCTCGATATAGCAATCAATAAGCATATATTTAGCGTTTACGTTATCTGGGTTAAGCGCTAGGGCTTCTTTAGCTGCGGGCAGTGCCTCTGCATAATCACCTTGCTGAATCGCTTTGCCAGCAGTGGCAAGTAGATCGTCTTCAGGATTAGGCAAATATTTAGCGAGCATTTCGCGAATTTGCTGCTCAGGTTGCACACCCGCAAAGCCGTCAACAGGCTGACCATTTTGCACCACCATCACCGTTGGTAGACTTCTAATACCAAACTGTGCAGCGACTTCTTGCTGGGCTTCGCAGTCTACTTTAGCCAGGATCAAGTGCTGACTATATTCGCCCGCCAGCTTTTCCAAAATAGGCATAAGGTCTTTACAGGGCTCGCACCAATCTGCCCAAAAATCGATTAGCACCAGCTTATCTTGCGACGCTTCAATGATGATTTGTTGAAAGTTTTCTACCGTAATATCTACGATGGTTGCTTGGCTATTCGCAACGAGATTTTCCATAACGCAGGCCTTTAATTTCTTATATTGAGAGGAATATGGGGCAGACGGCCTGAAATTACAAGGTTAAGGTAGGCTATCTTTGGTCACCGCGCCTTGCACTAGGAAGCGCTTCTTAATTCGCCACTTTGTTGATCTGCGCCAGTGAGCACGCATGTTTGCAAAAACTCATTCTCTTTTTGTCGTATTCACGACAATCTATTTCAGAATAGAATGTTAACGTAGTGTAAACTACTGCTACTAAGTCACTCTACTTCTATAAAATACATGCTTATGGCCGAGAGGGTTTTATGTCTACACAAACAAGCGCTGACACGCATTTTGCTTCATTCAAAGAGTTTTACCCGTTTTATTTAAATGAACATAGAGATAGTACATGCCGCACGCTTCATTTTATCGGCTCGTGGCTGGTTCTCGGCGTTATAGCACTAGCAGTATTTATGGCTAGCTGGTCGCTACTGTGGTTTATTCCGCTAGTAGGTTACGGTTTCGCTTGGGTAGGTCATTTCTTCTTTGAGAAAAATCGCCCTGCGACATTTAAACACCCGCTTTACAGCCTAATGGGCGACTGGGTCATGTTTAAAGATATTCTTGTGGGCAAAATTAGCCTTAAAGGCGAATAAAGCTCAAATGACTTAAAGGACGGCCAGCCCTCTATTAATAATGACAACTGCCATTGCTAGCGCCCTGCGTTGTTAAACGTTGCGCTTAATGTTGGATATGTAATTTTAACGGACAATCCAGCCTCTTCACCGCACGCGCTTTACATAAAAGAAACGAAAGCGATATGGTTAGAGACAACGTTCGCAGGTTGCTACATTTGCGTTAGGATTTACGCTAAGCACACGACAGCGAACATTCTACCTATCGCGCTCAGCGCAAAAAACAATAACAAAAGGAACAACTATGTTTGCGTCTCGTTTCGCCTTTCGACCAGTACGAAAAGGCTTATGTGTTACCTCGACTGCATTATCACTATTGGTTTTAGGTATAAGTCAGGCCAATGCATTGCAGGAATCCGCCTCTGATTCGACTAGCTTAAATGCGCTGACATACGATGACACCTTTAACTTAGAATTTGTGGCCAACCCACAGTTTCTTAATAAGGATACGGTAATTTATTCTCGTCAGAGCATGGATGTCATGACTGACGGAAGACAAAGCCGACTTTGGCAAGTAAATATTAAATCCGGTGAGCATCGCCCGTTTATTGGTGTAGATGAAAACTTGTCACAGGCTACCTTATCGCCCAACGGTAAAATGGTGGCATATACAAAATCGGTCAACGGCCGCGCACAAATCCATCTCTATTACTTAGATACCATGCAGTCTGTGCGCTTGACCAACACCGGCGAAGCACCTCGTCAGTTAACCTGGTCTCATGACAGCAAAACCTTAGCCTTCACCCAGTTTACCGAAGAAAAGCAAAAGCCATTGTTTACCGGCATGCCGAGCAAGCCTAAAGGAGCAAAGTGGGCTGACCAGGGCACCTATATTGATGCGGTGCAGTATAGAGGTGACGGAAGAGGCTACTTGCGTGAAGGCTTTGACCAGATATTTGTTCTGCCTGTTGAAGGCGGTACGCCGCGTCAGTTAACAACTGGAAAATTCCCTAGCGGCGGCACCCTTTCTTTCTCTAAAGAGAATGACTGGATTTATTTTGCCACACCACAACGAGAAGACTACGCGCTGCACCCTTTGTTTAGCGACATCTATAAAGTGAATGTGAATACAGCGGCAGTTGAACAAGTTACCGATATCGAAGGGCCTGAAGGTAGACCAACCTTGAGTCCCGACGGAAAATACCTTGCATTTACTCAGCTCAACGACAGAAAGCTTTCTTATCAGAATGGCGACCTTGTGGTACTTGAGCTTGAAAGTGGTGACATCAGCCGCTTAACTACGTCACTAGATAGAAGCTTAGGCAAATTTGAGTGGCGCAAAGACAGCCGAGGATTAATCTTTTCTTACCTTGATCACGGCGAAACGAAACTTGCTGCAGTGAACCTGAAAGGCGATGTGAAACCTATCGACGTTAGCATAGGTGGACAAGCGTTTGGACGCCCTTACACGTCGGGCGACTTCGCAGTTAGTGATAAAGGCGATATTGTTTACACCACGGCAAGCCGCTCTGTGCCTGGCGACCTGGCGCTTTATAAAAAAGGCAAAGACGATACACAACTTACCGATTTAAACAGCGATGCACTTGGTCATAAAACGCTGGCAGAAGTACAAGACCTTTCCGTAGTATCAAGTGTGGACGAGCTACCTATCGACGCATGGATTGCTTTGCCACCAGGATTTGATAGCAGCAAAAAATACCCGCTAATTTTAGAAATTCATGGCGGCCCACATGCAGCCTACGGCCCTCACTTTGCCATGGAAATTCAGCTAATGGCCGCGCAAGGTTATGTGGTTGTATGGTCCAACCCAAGGGGCAGTAGCTCTTACGGTGAAGACTTTGGTAATTTGATCCACCATAACTACCCATCAGAAGATTATAACGACCTAATGGATGTGGTAGACGCGGTTGTTAAGCAAGGCTATATAGATTCAGAGAATCTGTTTATTACTGGCGGTTCAGGCGGCGGAACCCTTACCGCATGGTCCATTGGTAAAACTGACCGCTTTAGTGCAGCTGTTGTGGCGAAGCCGGTTATTAACTGGATGAGCTTTTCATTGACTGCCGACGCATACCCGTACTTCAGCAACTATTGGATGGCAGATATGCCATGGACTATCGCGGATAAACTCTGGCAGCGTAGCCCTTTGAGCTTAGTGGGCAATGTAGTAACACCCACTATGCTGCTAACCGGTGAAGCCGATCACCGTACGCCAATTAGCGAGACAGAGCAGTATTATCAAGCGCTGAAGTTACAAGGTGTAGATGCTGCGATGGTGCGAATTCCAGGGGCTTCACACGGCATTGCAAGCCGCCCTTCTCGCTTAATACAGAAAGTAGGAAATATTGTGGCGTGGTTTGAACGCTACAAGAAGAATAACGACGGCGAATAAGTCAATACGAGACCCGATGTCCTTATAAATAAAAAAGGCGCTTACTTCATTTTACAATAACAATGAAGTGGCGCCTTTTCTCATTCTACGTCTTATACCAGAATTTGAAAGGGAACAGCCATTCCTGCATTCCCACGCTTCGCTATGAAGCTTGCCAGCGCCTTCTGAGTGAGCACTTATCTATGCGGACTGGTACTATGCTATTTGGTTAGCTTTAATACTTTGCCGTTCGGTGCATCGGTCAGTAAGTAAATGGCACCTTCTGGGCCAACTTCAACGTCGCGAATACGGGCGTGATTGTCACGAACATATTCAAACTGCTTTGCGGGCTTTCCATCTTCTACTTTTATGCGACGAAGGTGAGTAAACTTCAACGACCCCACCAGTACATCCCCGTTCCATTCTTTGAACATTTCACCTTGGTAGAACGTTAGGCCGCTTGGCGCAATTGATGGGTCCCAATACACCCAAGGCTGCTTCATGCCATCCATATGGGTTTTGTCGCTGATAATGTCGCCACTATAGTCAACACCATAGGTAATCACAGGCCAACCGTAGTTTGCACCGCGTTCAAGGATATTGATTTCATCACCACCTTTCGGGCCATGCTCCATCGCCCATACCGCACCAGTTTCAGGATGAATAGTAACGCCTTGCACGTTGCGGTGACCATAGCTGAATATTTCAGGGGCTTTGCCGTCTGTGAATGGGTTATCTTCTACTGCGCTGCCGTCACGGTTTATGCGTACAATTTTACCGAAGTGGTTATCGGTGTTCTGCGCTTCTTTCATGTACTTGTAGCGGTCGCCCATGGTGATGTACAAGTGGTTTTTAGCATCGAACGCTAAACGACAGCCAAAGTGAAAGCCGTTATCCACAATTGAGTCGGCACTAAAGATAACGTCAACATTTTCAAGGCCTGAGTCGGTAAGCTTAGCCTTTGCAACACTGCTACTGCTGCCCAGCTTGCCCTCAACCTCACTCGCTTTGCTGTAACAGAAGTAGATAGTGTTGTTGCTGGCAAAATCCGGGTCGATAGCGATGTCCAACATACCACCTTGGTTTTGCGCAACCACCTTAGGCACATTACCTAGACGTCCTGATAACTTACCGCCTTTTGATAAACGCTGAATGCCACCTTCACGTTCCGTAACTAGCAGATCGCCATTTGGCAAAAATGCCATTCCCCAAGGATGAACAAGCCCTTCAGCGAGCGTGGTTACGGTAATATCGCTGTCGGTGATTTCATGCGCTTCGCCATGTTTATGATCTCCGTGAGCTAAAGCGGATTGGCTGATCGTAAGCGCCAATACACAAGTAAGTGACTGCGCTAGCGCGCTCACAGGTTTGATTGGTACAGCTAAAATAGTTGATGGTTTCATCGCTAGGAGCCTCATTTTAAAAAGCCGTGTGCGCGTTCACACAGGCTTCTTCTATTATTCTTAGTGGAAGGCAGTATACAAAAAAGGGCACAGCGCTGCTGTACCCTTTGTGATAATTTTACTTGCTTATGCGATAAAGGTGACTGGCCGATTAAGCCTATGTTAAATCACTGTCACCGCACTTATATAGCGATTTACTTCGGTAATGTTGCACGAAGCATCCACGCAGTTTTTTCATGAACGCGCATACGATCGCCAATTAACGCTGCAGATGACTCATCGTCTGCGTCTTGCGCTAGCTTTAACGATTCACGGCAGGTTTTCACAACTTGCTCATGACCGTGAGTTAACAATCTCACCATTTCCGTCGCTTCAGGTACACCTTCCACTTCTTCAATTGAACTAAGCTCAGCGAACGACTTATATGTGCCCGGTGCAGCAACACCTAGAGTACGAATACGCTCTGCAATTTCGTCTACCGCTTCGGCAAGCTCTGTGTAATGCTCTTCAAACATTAGGTGCAATTCACGGAACTGCGGACCTTCTACGTTCCAATGAAAATTATGCGTTTGAAGGTACAAAGTGTAAGAGTCGGCCAATAACTTCTTAAGGCCTTCTGCTACTGCGTTACGATCGCTCTCAGAAATACCAATATCAATCTTGCTCATGTCACACTCCTTAACGTTAAAACCCTTTTTAGATTTACCTTCAGTCCATTCATCGGCGCTGAAAAATCTTGGTTTAAATAATATAAGTTAATAGTACTACAGAAATTTCGATTTAGATTAACGGTTTAGTTGATTGCATTCATCGCATTAATCGATGACTTTATACATTCTGCCTCAGCCACTCTATTAATGGTGGTGATGGTGGCTTTCGCCCGCTTCTTTTTTAACAGGTAGCAAAACCGGTAGTTCGCTCCCATCGCTAAATGTGAGGGTTAGTGCTACTTCGCTGCCCTCTTCTAATCCTTTGGTCAGCCCCATCAACATGATATGACGGCCGCCTGATTCAAAAGAGACCATTTCGCCCGCTTTTATTATAACGCCGTCAGTTAGCTCACGCATTTTCATCACGTCTTCCTCCATCACCGTTGTGTGGATTTGCGCTTCACTTGCTACATCGCTTGATACTGAAACAGACCTCAGTGTTTTATCGCTGTCACTATGATTATGCAAAGTAAAGTACACTGCGCCGGTTTTTGCCAAAGCAAAGGTCGCTCTGGCATAACCATTCATTACCATTACTTCTGATTGCTTACTGGCGTGCTTGTGCTGCTCTTTTGGCATGTGATGGTTATCATGGTCATTGCCATGCGCGTAAATAGTCGCAGACATGCTTAAAGAAAATAAGCCAGTTACGATAACTAACGGTTTAAGTGATTTGGAAAAAAATGACATACAGTCTGCTCCGAATGAATACCCGTAAGCAAGTGTACGTAAGATTGGCATAGGAAAAAAGAAAAATGGTGCCGACTGCCGGAATCGAACTGGCGACCTACTGATTACAAGTCAGTTGCTCTACCAACTGAGCTAAGTCGGCACACTTTAAAAACCGCTGCCTAGACAGCGGATGCGTATTCTAGCGATAAACGCGTGGGTGTCAACCTTTTAATCGCGTTGCTTCACCAACTAATTTTGGGAAGTACTCAAGCGGTAAATATTTGCTCAATGCCATGAGCTTTTCACCCAAGCTTTCATAACTATTCGTGGTGACATTGATGTGTCCCATCTTGCGCTTTTCACGAACAGATTTTCCGTACCAGTGAAGATGACTACCATCGATGCTTAGCAAATCGCGCGAGAAGCTGCTGCAACCAATAATGTTGACCATAGCGCTTGGGCCAATGGCTGACGTGTCACCAAGAGGCAATCCACAGACTGCACGTAAGTGATTTTCAAACTGGCTGGTTACAGCGCCCGACTGGCTCCAGTGCCCAGAGTTATGTACACGAGGAGCAAGTTCGTTTACAAGTAGCTTGTCGCCTACTTGGAATAGTTCCACAGCCAGCACACCGACGTAGTTCATACCCTCAGCAAGTTTCACAAAAATATCGTGAGCCTGGGCCTGAAGTGCGTCATCAACGTTAGTCGCTGGTGCAACCGACACATGAAGTTGACCTTGGTGATGCAAATTTTCAGCAAGTGGATAGGTGCGTACGTCGCCATTAGCATTGCGTACACCGATTAATGACAACTCTCTGTCGAAAGCCACCATTTTTTCAACCACTAAAGGCACGGTCTGCAAATCTAATCCCTGAAGTGCATTTTTTAGTTCAGGTAAGTCAGCCTCATCACTTAAACGCCATTGACCATATCCGTCATAGCCATCGCGGCTAGCCTTAAGAATGAGTTTGCCACCCAACTGCTTTACGCAATCGTCTAACTGGGCAAGGTCGGTAACTATGTGGTGCTCACAATTTGCCACCTGCATGCTTTCAAGCAGCTTTTTCTCACGTACGCGATCGGCGCCAACAAGAATGCTGTCAATATTTGGCATCAACTTGTTTGTTTTCGCCGCGTCTTCAAGAAGCCTTTCAGGTACATGCTCAAATTCTACGGTAAGAGCATCTGCACCTTCTAGTGCTTGAGTAAGTGAGATTTCAAGAGGGGTTTTGCTAACTGGATGTACAACGGTATCGTTGTTTACGTCCACAGCTTGAACGTCAATACCTAACGGGCTTCCCGCCAGGTACATCATTTGAGCAAGTTGGCCTGCGCCGTAAACGACTACTCTCATTCATCTAGCTCCAACGTATTGCTTGAAGCAAGTACCGTATCAGTTTGCGATTTTCTAAAAGCGATAACGGCATTGCGTACGCTTTCGTCTTGCAGCGCAACAACTTGTGCCGCGAGAAGACCCGCATTTGCTGCACCAGCCTCACCTATTGCCAGTGTACCTACCGCAACACCTTTCGGCATTTGAACGATAGAAAGCAGTGAGTCTAATCCATTGAGCGCCTTTGATTTAACCGGGCAGCCAAACACAGGTAAATGCGTGTGTGCAGCAATCATACCCGGTAAGTGAGCTGCGCCGCCTGCGCCAGCAATGATTGCGCTAAAACCTTCATCTGCAGCGCTTTCTGCAAACTCTACTAGCAAGTTGGGTGTACGGTGCGCGGACACCACCTTCGCTTCAAATTCAACACCAAACGACTTCAGCATTTTTGCGGCCTGCTGCATAGTAGGCCAGTCTGAAGTTGAACCCATTACAATCGCGACTTTTGCCATCTAGAGATCCTCGGGGTAGGTAAAGTGGACAACCTTGGAAAGGCCGCGATTGTAGCGTAAAACCGTTCAAAATCCCACCGTAAATGGCGTCAATTATAGCGCCACTCGCTTAAGGGTTGTTGAAGCTACTCTCTTATAAGGGTGATCTATCTCTTCGCTGTCAGTCGTATTAACTATAATTAATTTATGTAGAAAAGTTGCCTGACTACACGGATTAACGAACGCTTTTATTTCCACATTTTGCGACGTTGACCATGAACGGGCGTTAGAGGTTATTGATGACAGATAAACACGAACCCGACGTACTTGATGAGGTGATAGAAGAAGTACAAGACGTGGTCTCTGACTTCTTAAATCGCGAAGCCGCTCCCGGCATATTGTTAATGGGTGCAACGATTCTTGCGCTCATTATTGCTAATTCTCCCCTAGATACGCTTTACGATCATTTAATCAGTATGCCGGTACAAATATCAGCCGGTACGTGGGCTATCGATAAGCCATTATTGCTGTGGATTAACGACGGGTTAATGGCGGTGTTCTTTTTTCACGTGGGTCTGGAACTGAAGCGGGAAATCTGCGAAGGTGAATTGGCCAATCCCAAAGATATTATTTTACCCGCAGCGGGTGCTGTAGGTGGTATGGCACTACCCGCCTTGATTTACGTAGGCATTAACTGGGACAACCCCGTAGCCATTGCAGGGTGGGCAATTCCCGCCGCTACTGACATCGCGTTTGCGTTAGGTATTTTGGCGCTACTAGGTAGTCGAGTACCTACGAGCCTGAAAGTTTTCTTAGTCACCCTGGCTATTATTGACGATATCGGTGCTATCGTAATTATTGCCCTGTTTTACACCGAGCACATTACCGCGGGTGCGCTGTATATTGCTGCAGGTTGTTTATTGCTGTTGTGGCAAATGAATAAACGCAATGTGGTAGATATTCCGCCTTATGTTTTTGTGGGAATCATTCTGTGGGTAGCCATGTTGAAGTCAGGCGTTCACGCCACACTGGCAGGTGTCGTACTTGCTGGCTTTATTCCTATGCGGGATGAGAAAGACGAATCTTATTCTCCGGTAACGCGACTAGAGCACGGTTTGAATGGCTCGGTGAGTTTCGCAATCCTACCTTTATTCGCCTTCGCTAACGCCGGCATAAGTTTTGGTAACATCAGTCCGGAGGGTATTTTCCATCCTGTTACCTTTGGGATCTTTCTTGGCTTGGTTGTGGGTAAACAAATTGGCGTATTCGGTTTTTGCTACTTAATGGTGAAGTTAAAGCTGGCTAAGTTACCAGAGGATCTTAACTTCAAGCATATCTATGGCTGTGCGCTACTTTGCGGCGTTGGCTTTACAATGAGCTTATTTATTGGGGGACTGGCCTTTGCACAGACAGGTATCAATCAAATTTTTGACGAGCGTGTGGGCATTTTAACCGGCTCTCTTGTCTCGGCGTGCTTAGGGTATATTGTACTGCGATTCGTTAGCGAAGCGCCGAGCGATAACACTGATGTAGCCTCAAACGCTAGCAAGTTCACGGGCAATACAGTCAAATAGAACCTGCTTGCGAATAGGCTTACTTAAATGCGCATTCATGCCTGCTTCTAAGCAGGCATTTTTGTCTTCGATAAACGCATTGGCGGTTAAGGCGATGATCCTGACCGAGTCCTTATTTCTGCCTTCACTTCGAATAAGTTTCGATGCTGTATGACCATCCATGATCGGCATTTGGCAATCCATTAAAATTACGTCGAAATCGTGCCTCTTCTCGGCCTTAACAGCATCTTGCCCGTTTTTCGTTCTAATACATTTGATGTTGGACGATTTGAGCATGTCCATGACGATTTCAGCATTAATGTCGTTGTCTTCAGCCAACAAAACCCGTAATCCATCAGGTAGTGACGGAATCACCTCACTTTCTGCATGCTCTTTTTCTTCACTTACTGTGGCAGGAATGTGGAAGGTAAAGCTTGTTCCTTTACCCAGTTCACTTTCAACATAAAGCTCACCACCAAGAAGCTCAACCAAACCTTTAGAAATGGCCAAACCTAATCCTGTGCCACCAAAATTCCGAGTAGTGGACGGATCGGCTTGCTCAAACTTATCAAAAATAAGGTGTAGTTTGTTGGGAGCAATGCCTATTCCCGTATCGGTAACCGAAATTTTAAGTCCTTGGTGGGCATAGCTGACGTTAACCGTCACAACACCATCGCTGGTGAACTTAATCGCGTTACTAAGTAAGTTATTGATGATTTGGCTCACCTTCCCTGCATCAATGTTCAGTGCGTTAGGTACGCCCTGATTAATATACAAAGCAATATCGTACCCTTTTACTTGCGCAGCGTGACGGTAGAGGTCACAAGAAGCTTCAAGTAACTCGCGAATGGCACAGCTTTGAATATCGGTAAGCATTTTACCCGATTCAATCTTCGACCAATCTAAGATACTGTCTAGGATGATAAGTAAATTGCTAGCAGAGCGTGAAATTGTTTTGGCTCTAGCCGAAACATTTTCCGGCAACTCATTCTCGAGCATCAATTCACATGAGCCAATAATGCCGTTCATTGGCGTTCTAATCTCGTGACTCATGTTGGCGAGAAACTGCGTTTTCGCCACATTCGCGGCTTCCGCTTCTTTAAGCGCTAACGCAAGGTGCTCGGTTTTCTCTTCTATGCGCTTTTCCAAAGACTGATTCAATTCCCCTAGCTCGACATTCAGGCTTTGCTCTACTTCTCTTGCAACCTTTAGCTCTTCAAATGCATCGAGCAATCGGGCTTCTAAACTCACGAACTCATCGCTTAGCGACGAGAGCTCTTGAATGTGCAGTGCCCTTTGTGGTGCTTTAACAACTTCTTTTTGTGTAGGGTCGAATTCGGCAATATAGCGAACAAGGCGACGAATAGGCGCGCCGACCATTTTTGCGACTACGTATCCGGTGAATGTTCCAAATGCAGATAATGCCAATAGCAGCAGTAAGTCTTTTAGCAAATAATTACTCATTGATGCCATTAACAGTCGTTTGTCGAAGTAATAGCTAACTTTCCAGCTAGCAAAAGGCATATCTTTCGCTAACCTCAACCATGTTTTCCCCTGAGGCCCGTTCTCCACCTCAACAGCACAATCAGGTTCACAAATATAAAAAGGTGCTTTAGTGAGTGGCTTCATCTTCAGGCCTTTAGATGCATAGATAACTTCGCCTTTTTGATCCTCAATGAGCATCAAAAAACCACCTAAGCTTAAGTTATCAATAGCAGAAAAGCTCTTTAACGATAAAGAGCCCTCTACAATACCTTTTGGAGTGCCATCTGCATCTGTAATAGGAGCTGACAAGGCTACAATTGGATCGTTACCAAAACCTCGGCCTTGAAATACATTTGAAAGGAATGGTTTACCTGTCTGCATGACTTCAAAGAAATACGGCCTGTAAGCCACATTTGACAAGCCGCTTTGTCTTGCCTTATCCAACAGGCTAGGCGGGTAAGCGTGGGTAAGATCGCCATTGTCATCTGCAATGAGGAAGGTCAAAAATTCTGGATTGTGCGATGCCAACACCCGCAAATTTGTCACCGCTGCATTATCGAAATCGCTGTTTGATACCTCGCTAGATAACACTTGCGCTGCACTAATAATGGCACTTTGGTGTTGCTGAATAAAATTCGAAAGTTGGAACTCCAGCACATTCACCCGCTGCGACATGTAACTGTGAATTTGTCTTTCTTGCTGTTGTTGAAACAGACTTACCGACAAATAAATTACTGCCATGGAAGCAACGAAGAAGCAACCGGAAAAGAAGTACCCAAAAAGAAAGTGCAGCGTAACCCGCTCGGACTTACTTGATGTTTGTCGCTTAAGCCCGTGGACTGCCAAATACGAAAAGTGTCCGGTTACAAGACCAAATACACCGCTTACCCAGGTGACCAGCACACCCGAAAACAGCATATTTGCGTTATCGCCATCATAAAGAGAATGCTCTAAAACGAGAATGGGCAGAAAGACAATAGACCAAAAGCCTGCGCCTACTTTTATCACCTGTTTAAGCGACTTGTTATAGCCAAAAAAGCTAAGCACGATAGGCAGTAGAGTAAGGCTTTCTTTTCCAACTATGCTCCCGTCGTTAAGCCATAAGGGAAGGCTGACAACCAGTGCAATAGGAATGGAAATAAAAGGAGAAAACCGAAGTGAAGCGTAGACTGCCGCACCTATGCCAAATGTAGCTATCCCTGTGCTATCAAAGGGTGGGTTGAGAGCATTAAGACCCGCACCTAACACACATACAAGCAGTGCTTGAAGGGCCAGAGACCATGAAAAAGAAAATGAAATACTGCCAATTTTCAACGCATGTCTCCGGCGGATAGATTTAGTGTTGAGCCATGTAATCTAGGGTAAAGTTCGTTAGAAGCTTCACGCCTAATTTCATGCCTTCATCATCAACATAAAATTCCGGTGTGTGATGAGCAGGGCTATCTTCTTCAGACACGTCCAATGGCTTACCGCCTACCCAAACATATAAACCTGGAATTTGTTCTTGGAAAAATGAAAAGTCTTCCGCCCCCGTGACCGGTTTAGAAAGCAGCGTATTTTCAACGCCTGCGGTACGCTGCATAGTAGGCAGCATGGCTTTTGTAAGCTCTGGGTCGTTGTACGTAATGGGGTAATAGTAATCTAGCGGTAGCGTAAGTTCTGCTTCTGCGCCCATACTTTCAGCAATAGCCTTTACTTTGCGCGGAAGCGACTCGTAAATGTGATCGCGAGCGGCTTCATTGAGCGTACGAATTGTGCCAACCATTTCTACTTCATTTGGAATGATGTTTGAACGGTTACCGCCGTGAATAGAGCCAATAGACACCACCGCTGCATCGTCAATCAATTTCAACTCACGACTTACTATGGTCTGAATTGACATGATCATTTGCGCAGCGGTAACCACTGGATCAACACTCTTCCAAGGATAAGCGCCGTGGGCTTGCTTACCGTGAATAACAATTTTAAATGGGTCTACCGCGGCCATGGTGCCACCCGCGTTATAACGCACTTTACCCACATCGGTATTAGCATTGATATGCAGGCCAAAAATAGCGTCTACATCAGGGTTCTTAAGTACACCTTCAGCGACCATAACTTCCGCACCGCCTTTTTCTCCAGCGGGTGCGCCCTCTTCTGCTGGCTGAAAGATAAACTTCACTTTACCTTTCAGGTCGCCCTTAATTTCGGTAAGAATTTTTGCCGCGCCCATGAGCATTGCCATGTGAGTATCGTGACCACAGGCGTGCATAACCGGCACTTCTTTTCCGTTGTATTCGCCCATCTGCTTTGAGCGGTAGGACAAATCGTTTTGCTCTTTTACAGGAAGTCCGTCCATGTCTGCACGTAATGCAACGACAGGGCCTGGCTTGCCCGAGTCTAAAATAGCTACCACACCCGTTTTTGCCACACCGGTCTGCACTTCTAAACCTAGGCTTTCAA
>NZ_JBHNYX010000067.1:0-18022 GCF_054960505.1 Alteromonas sp. G4i13
CTTAGGACGGGTCATGTAGTTTATGGATAGTGACTGAAGTAATGAATTATGTGCATGTTTGAACGCTGAGGGCTGTGCTCGGCAGCTATTTGATTTCATTGCACTTTCCATATTAATTTTGAAAAGTATCAATGCAATATAGAATGGGAAACAGGCAATAAAAAAGGCGCTTGAAAGCGCCTTAGTCGTAACTTAATTGGGTTCTAAACAAACATTTGCTTGAAAGCAGCCCATTGTTCATTGAACTGCTCGGTTGGCTTACGCGTAAATCCACTGCGGATAAAGCCATTAATACGGCCATCGGTGTAGCAAATCATCATGTTGGCGATAATCGCTTCATCTGCAGAAAGGGTTTTACCTTCGCGTAGCTTGCGCTCTCTTAGCACTTGTTTAAGCTGCGTTTCTAAACGCTCGAAAAGCTTTGCTATGCGCGCGCGCAACCGGTCTTGTTCACCCATTAAGGCATCACCATTTAATATTCGAGTAATACCCGGGTTCTTCTCAGCAAAGCCCAAAATAAGATGAAGAATAAGCTGACAACGCGTAAGCGAGTCTTTCTCTTCATTCACAATCTTATTGATGCGCGTGAAAAGTGTTTCTTCAATAAACTCGATAAGCCCTTCAAACATTCGCGCTTTACTTGGAAAGTGACGGTAAAGTGCCGCTTCAGACACTCCCACTTTTTCCGCTAATTTAGCAGTAGTGATACGTTGACCTGGGCTGGTTTCTAACATTCCAGCAAGTGCTTGCAGAATTTGAGCTCTGCGATTTGTTTTTTTGACAGCAGGCATGACGAAAGTATTTCCTCCGCTACCGAGTTATAGCAACTCGGGCTCCATGTTAAGTTGGCTTACACCAAAGCGTTTATATTTATCGTTTTTATTATCGACACTTAATAAGCATCTGTTAGTTTTTATTGTTTAAAGCGTAACGCTCTGCAATAAGTGCAAGTAATTGACCCGCTAACTCGCTTTTACTGGTTGCAGGTAATCGTTTATCACCATCTTGCCATATTACGTGCAGTGCATTTTTATCACTGTTAAACCCCAGACCCTCGGCAGTAATATCGTTAGCCGCAATCATGTCTAGCTTCTTTTTGGCTAGCTTCGAGCGCGCATAATCTTCTACATTTTGGCTTTCGGCCGCAAAGCCCACACAAAATGGTCTGTCTTGGCTGGTGGATATAGTTGCTAGAATATCAGGGTTTTTAACAAAAGTAAGTGTTAACTCATCACCGGTTTTCTTAATTTTATTGTCGGCAACGCTCACGGCCTTGTAATCTGCTACAGCAGCCGTACTAATAAATATATCTGTGGAGGCTCTAAGCGTTTGACAAGTATTAAGCATTTCCTCTGCGGTTGTGACATTAATACGGTCACAGCGTTCGGGCGTTTCAAGCGACACAGGACCTGCCACTAAGGTTACATTTGCCCCCGCGAGTGCTGCTGCCTGAGCGATGGCAAACCCCATCTTTCCTGAGCTGTGATTTGAAATATATCGTACAGGGTCCAAAGGCTCTCTAGTTGGTCCCGCTGTTATCGTAATATTCTTTCCCGATAACGCCATTAGCGACGAAGAAAGGGATAAAGCGTTTCTCTCTGCGTCATTTATTACATTGGCAATATCAACAGGCTCAACCATTCGACCTGAACCCACATCGCCACAGGCTTGTTCACCACTTGCTGGGCCAATAAAGGTTACGCCATGTTCTTTTAAAATATCGATGTTGCGCTCTGTTGCTACCGCTTTCCACATTTGCTGATTCATGGCAGGAGCAATAAAGAGTTTCGCTGTTGTTGCAAGGTACAGTGTAGTCAGCAAATCATCTGCCATACCGTGAGCAAGCTTGGCAATAGTGTTCGCAGTTGCGGGAGCGATAAGTAAGATATCGGCCCATTTTGCCAATTCAATATGCCCCATAGCGGCTTCGGCAGCAGGGTCAAGCAGCTGGCGATGCACTGGATTTCCTGACACGGCCTGAAGTGATAATGAACTAACAAACTCTGCAGCAGAGTCTGTTAGAACCACACGCACGTTTGCGCCTAACGCAGTAAGCTTGCGCACAAGATCAGGTGCTTTATAAGCGGCAATCCCGCCAGTAACACCTAGCAAAATATTTTTGTTAGCAATAGACATAGAAGAACACAAAATCTCGAAATTAGCGTTAGCCTACCATGGTGACAAAAAATCGGATAGCTGAACGAAAGTAGGTCTTGTTTCGACAGTGGCATGTAAACAGTGCCTACAGGTGTCAAAAATCAATAATAAACCCGCCTTTTATACAGTCGTTTCTTTGTCACCATTCATCTATAAACAACCTTTTATAGAATAGTCGGGCTAGATGAATGTCGATAAAAGTATGGCCAAAGAATGAAAGGCCAAGAGAAAAATTATTGCAGCACGGGGCTGAAAGCTTAAGTGATGCTGAACTCATCGCTGTCTTGCTGGGAAAAGGTGTGAAAGGAAAAAGCGCTGTGTCTGTTGCACATGAACTTCTCAACGAGCTAGGCTGCTTACGGGGTGTGGTAACAGCAACGAAAGAACGGTTTGCCAAAATAACGGGAGTTGGACCGTGCAAGTATGCGCAGTTTCAGGCGGGCTTTGAAATATTTAAACGCAATTTGGAAATAAAGCTGAAGCGTCAGGACGTTTTTAATAATGTAGATGATACTAAACGTTATCTACAGGCAAAGCTAAGAGACTGTGAACGTGAGAAGTTCGCGCTTTTAATGCTTGATAGCCAACATCAGCTTATTGCTTTTCGCACTATGTTTAACGGTACGATAAACAGTGCAGCGGTCTATCCAAGAGAATTGATCAAACAAGTAATGATCGATAATGCAGCCGCGATCATTTTGGTTCATAATCATCCTTCAGGCGTTGCTGAGCCTAGTCATGCGGATATAAGATTAACCGCAGAGATCAAAAGCGCAATGGCGTCGATCGATGTGCCAGTTTTAGATCATTTTGTGGTTGGTGATAAAGAAACTGTTTCATTCGCACAGCGAGGCTTGTTAAGATAAGAAATCTAAGTCATTTGTCGATTATAATCTAGTCAAATGGTTGAAAATGATTTAGCATAGGATTTAGTGGGTTATTTTATTAAAGGACTGTTATGAAGAAGTCAATCATTGCATTATTTGCAGCTGCAACTATGGTTGCAGGCGTTAACGCACAAGACGGTGAAGGTGGTAGTGGTACTACTGGCATCGGCGGCGTAAGCGGCGGTATGATCGCGTCTGGTGTTGTTGTTGCGGGTATCGTTGCAGGTGTTGTAAACAACAACTCTGCTGATGCACCAGGAAATGGCGGCACTACTCCAGGTCAACCTACTTGTGAAGGTGACGACCAAATCGTTGATGGTGTGTGCGTAGGTACAACCGAAACTGTTACTGTAACTACCTCTGGTTCTGTAACAAAAACCATCACCGTACCTGTTACATTTACTTACGCACCGACCGTACAGTAAATTTAAGAGTATTCGAAAAAGCCGCTTTTTTTAGCGGCTTTTTTTATTTTTATAGCAAAGTTCATTTGTTTTTAGTTTTTGTCGGCGCATTTTAATGAAACTACACACTTTATTTGCCCTTTCGGGTGTTGTTTGCCTTTTTCTTTCCGGATGTTCCACCACGTCACTAGCGTATTACAACACGCTGAAGCTCGCGCTAAAAGATAGAACAGTTAGTTATACCGTTGAAGAGATTGCTGCTAGTAAAGCTGATCTTATGCAAATTAAAGCGGGCGGAAGAGATGCAGCCTCGCTTGCCCTTGCGTATATCGATGGTGAAAAGTACCGGTGGGTATCTGGTGATAAAGTCATCTTCACCATGCACCATGGCATTATCGTTAAAACTGAAGGTTTGGATCACGACCTATACTACACGGGAAATCTTCAGCACAACCCGCTTGCCACCAACAATGTTCTGCCATTCAATTGGAAACGCAAAGTTGATATTGCTTCCATAGGTTACGGTGTGCCGGTTGACTCATCTTGGCGAATAGAAGGGGAAGAAACTCGCGAATATTTAGGTTTTTCTGTTCCGGTAATTAAGGTTATCGAAACCGTAGAATTTTCTGAATACACGCCATTTATCGACGTAGGGTTGTCGTGGGAAAACACGTATTTCTTGCACAAATACTCGAAGGAACTTCTGGCCTCAAAGCAGCAGTTCAGCCCTGAAGGAGACGTTTACGATATGGTTTATTTAAGCCGAGTAGTACGTGAGATGAAGACACAAGGAGCAACGCAATAATGAAGTATATCTATACGCTTTTTATTGCCCTAGGCCTTACTGCAGCTACCAAGTTATATGCAAATGATAACCTTGTTAGTGTCATGATAAACAAGCAAACCTATCAGTTCGACAGGCCGATACGACTATCAAGCGTACTGTCCATTGTCGCTGATAATGGTGATTGGTACTGGCCTTCAGCTTCAGCTTTTGATTTAGCTAACCCTAAAGCTGAAGAAGAGAAAGAGATAGCGCTATCTCAAATTAGCGGGCTGCTCAATCAATTTGATGCCGATTCTGAAACACATAAAGCCCTTCAAAATCTCTATGATCAGGTAAGCTCATGGACGGTGTCTACACGCATAGACATGCCAATTTCCTACAATCGAGCAAGGTTGTTTTTTGAAGACAACCCTATGTTTCAGCCAGGTAAATACTGGATTCGACTAAATGGAAGACCTGACGTTGTGCATTTCTCTGGCGCTGTTGTAAAGCCTGGTGCGTACAAGCATCAAAGCGATACGTCGGTTTATACGGCTGTTCACACGGTGAAAAAAGCGGTTGATGCCGACAGAAGTCATGTCTACGTAATTGATCCAATGGGAAATATTGAAGAAAAGGGTATTGCTTATTGGAATTTAGATTTTGGGCAGCTTATGCCGGGCAGCCAAGTCTATGTTCCTATCTCATCAGAACTCTTTAGCAATAAACTTAAGCAATTAAATGAGCGCGTAGCCGCTTTAGCAGTACATAGGGTTTTACCTCAATGAGTGCGCCACTACTTTCTAAGAAAAAAACACTCGCGCTTGTAATTGGCAGCGCGCTTTCTTCTACCGCTTTTGCTGATACTCAAGTTCGCGTTACTCCTTCGCAGATGGTGCAGGGCGGAAATGGTCTTATTCAAACACCAACGGCTCGTATGCGAGACGAAGGTGGAATGGCCATTAACTATACCGACAACGGCGAATATCGCTTCTGGTCTGTTAACATTCAGCTTTACGATTGGATGGAAGCAACAGCCCGTTACACTGACGTGCGTACAAGACTTTATAGTCAAGTTGAATCATTCAGTGGTGATCAAACGCTGAAAGATAAAGGCTTAGACGTTAAATTCAGATTATGGAAAGAAAGCTACTATTTGCCAGATATCAGTGTCGGCTTCAGAGATTTTGGTGGAACAGGCTTTTTTGAAAGTGAATACGTCAATGCCAGTAAATCTATCGGTCCATTCGACTTTCACCTTGGCTTAGGCTGGGGATATCTTGGTACAGCCGATGACATCAGCAACCCGTTTTGCGAGCTTAAAGACAGCTTCTGTGAACGCCCAGGGGGCTTCTCTGGCCGCGGTGGTAAGGTAGACTACGACCAGTTTTTTAAAGGAACAACCGCATTTTTCGGTGGTGTGGAATACCAAACACCATGGGAGCCGCTAACGCTAAAGCTTGAGTTCGAAGGGAATGACTATTCTCGTGACAGAGCTGGACAGCTAGAGCAAGATTCTCGTTGGAATGTTGGTGCAGTGTATCGTTATAAAGACTTCGATTTCACGTTGAACTATCAACGAGGTAATACCGTTGGTTTCGGCGTTACGTATCGCTTTAATATGAATACGGCTTCGCAAATAAAGTTCGATGAACCACCTAAGAACCTGATGGGAAGAAAGGTGCCACAAGACGTGAAAGATGTTGATAAATCCCGTCTTTACAACGACCTTTACCGGTCGGGGGGCTTTGTACTGTCTGATGCTGAAATTAAAGAGGACAGCGCTACGTTTTACGGTACACAGGTTGCCTATCGTGACCAGGATGAAGCCATTGAGCGAATTGGTCGCGTGGCGGCCTCAGAGCTTCCAGATTCCGTAAAAACCTATCATGTAGTAGACAATCGCGCAGGTCTTCCTTTAGTAGACACGCAGGTGGATGCCGAGGCCTTTATTGCAGCAGCGCGTTACGAATCTGTTGACGCAGATATCACTGAAACCTACGTCAGAACATCACCCTCAAAAGAAGTGCTCGACGCCTATGATCCTGCCAATACATCTGGCTTCTACTACAGCGCAGATTTCTTCTTTACCCAATCATTCGGTAACCCAGAAGATTTCTATCTGTATCAAACCGGATTATTGCTAAACGGCGGTTATGCCTTTAACGAAAACTTCGCAATCATGAGCAGTGCCAGGGTTACGCTTCTAGATAACTTCGACAAGTTTAACTACTTGGTAGATAACGAAGAAGTGTCGCTACCTCGCGTGCGTACTCGAGTTCGTGAATATGTGTCAGCAAACGATGTATGGCTAGATACAACATTCTTACATTACAAAGACACCATTGCAGAAGACCTTTATGCTCAAGCGTACGCGGGTTATCTAGAAACCATGTTTGCTGGTGTAGGCGGTGAAATACTGTATCGTCCCGTTGATAGTAATCTAGCTTACGGACTTGATATCGCTTACGTAAAACAGCGCGATCCTTACAGTCAAACAGGTCTGGAAGACTACACAGCGGTCACTGGACACGCTAGTGTCTATTGGCAGCCAGAATTCTTAGACGACACGCAAATTACCGTAAGTGCTGGACAATTCTTAGCCAAAGATAAAGGCGTGAATATCGATTATGCGAAGCGTTTCGATAGCGGTATCATAGTTGGTGCATATGCGGCATTCACTGATGTATCGTCAGAAGAATACGGCGAGGGAAGCTTCACCAAAGGCTTCTACATTTCCATACCTACAGATCTGTTCTTGTTAGAACCTACCAAAGGTCGCGGATTATTCCCATGGGTGCCGATTTCTCGTGATGGCGGTCAAATGCTGCGTCGACCCACTCGTTTGATTGACATGACTGAAATAAGGTCACCATTTTTTGATTAAATAGTAATACGCCGCGTTCGCGTGGCGTTTATTCTCGTACGGGTATCTTAGATGCTGCAATGCGAATATAAAATTAAAGCGTAGATTGCGTATTTATTCATAGCCTAACCGCTTAGGGAAAAGTACAATACGGGCCGTGAAAAATGAGAGCTGGTAGTTTTTCGAGCAAAAAAAAGCCAAAAAGTAACCTTTTTGTACTTTCTTATTGAAATGATCCTGCCTTTGCTGTATAAAATGCGCCCTCTAATTTATAGTAATACGTCATTTGACCCAACCACTGTTTGAGCGCTTGGGATTAACTGACGCGACAGTTATCGTTGTTCTGGAGACAAATACAATGTCAAGAGTATGCCAAGTAACAGGTAAGCGTCCAACGGTTGGTAATAACCGTTCACACGCAAGAAATGCGACTCGTCGTCGCTTTTTGCCAAACCTTCAAACACACCGTTTTTGGGTTGAGAGCGAAAACCGTTTTGTAAAACTACGTTTGTCTGCAAAAGGCATGCGTATCATCGACAAGAAAGGTATTGATTCAGTACTAACTGACATCCGTACCCGTGGTGAGAAAATCTAAGGAAGCCGACAATGCGTGATAAAATTAAACTAGTTTCTTCAGCAGGTACAGGTTTCTTCTACACTACTGATAAAAACAAGCGTAACATGCCTGGCAAAATGGAGATCAAAAAGTATGATCCCGTTGTGCGTAAGCACGTTATGTTCAAAGAGGCCAAAATCAAGTAATTAGCTTGCTTTTGTCTCCACGAAAACCCAGCCCTTGCTGGGTTTTTTGCTTTTTGAAGAAGATATTTCTACTTCATCACGTCACGATCCCACCAGATCCCATATTCGACTGTCCACGATCCCTTGAGTTTGTCTTGCGATCACTGCTTTCTCCCACTTACTTTTTTCCAGCAGGTCCTAGGTTTTCTTTGAATTGAATTAGCTTATATATTGGCTAGGTATTACTATATTCCTAATTTCAGGACTCATATTTAACGGGAAGTCAGGTGGCTAGAATTTCTCAGCGAGCAATGAATAACGTGGTCATTATTGCTATGCTTATCATGATTGCATTGTTTAACTTAGACAGTCTTGTACCTAAGAAGGACGTTGTTCAATCTCGCAGCCTGCTACCTGAAGACGCTTATGTGTTAAAAATAGAGCACGATGGCCATAGCTTAGAGCGAGTTGGACAGCAGTGGCGCCAGTCAGGTCAAAATACAGTCCTCGCCATCAAGCCGGATGTTCAGTTTTCCCATTGGCAGCGGGCAAGGCTTGAGCCGGCCACTGACGTACCCGAAGCGATTACCAACGTACAGCCTTACATCGTCGTAGTATGGCTCGCAGGCAATAATAACGGCAATGTTTACGCCATCTATCCGAATACATCACCTGTTGTGATCAAATTTGAAAACAATTGGTACACATTAACCAACACCGAACTTGATAATCTTTTACCTTGGATACTGTAAATGCCTGAACTACCAGAAGTTGAAGTAAGCCGTTTGGGCGTTTCTCCACATCTTATTGGCAATACCATTACGCAGGTGGTGGTGCGTGAGCGAAGAATGCGCTGGCCCATTCCACAAGAGGTAGCGAACGTTGAAGGTCAGAGCGTTATTGCTGTAAAACGCCGCGCTAAATATCTACTTATTGAAACAGCTAAAGGCACGTTAATTTTACATTTAGGTATGTCGGGTAAATTACGCGTTATCGATGCGTCGACACCAATTATTAAGCATGACCACGTAGACATTGTTTTAAACACAGGTAAGTGCTTACGTTTTAACGACCCACGGCGCTTTGGCGCAGTGTTATTTCAGGCTCCTGATATGCAAATAGCCATGCTTAATAATTTGGGCCCAGAACCGCTTACAGACGACTTTGACGATAAGCTCTTATTTAAACTATCGCGCAATCGAAAAGGCCCCGTTAAAAACTTCATTATGGATAACGCCATTGTGGTAGGTGTAGGAAACATCTACGCGAACGAAGCACTGTTTTTAGCTGGTATAGACCCGCGAAGAGCCGCAGGCAACATCAGCGCTGCTCGCTATCAGTCGCTAACTGCAACCATTAAGCAAGTATTGGCCAAAGCCATTGAACAAGGTGGCACAACATTAAAAGACTTTGCGCAAACCGACGGTAAGCCTGGGTATTTTGCACAGCACTTGAATGTGTATGGGAGAAAAGGCGAGCCTTGTGAAGTGTGTGGCAAAGCCATTGAAAGTAAAGTTATTGGGCAGCGAAATACCTTTTTCTGTACTCACTGCCAACGCTAATACACTTACTATTGGTGCTTAATCTTTCTTACTCAGCCTGTCTTTTAAAGCATTCTCAACTACTGGGTGGCAAAAGCCACTCACTGCACCGCGGTGAAGAGCGACTTCTTTTACTAGGGTGGACGAGATAAATGAATTCTCCTCAGCAGGAGTAAGAAAGACACTTTCTAGCTTTGGGTTTAAACGGCGATTCATATTTGCGAGTTGAAACTCGTATTCGAAATCAGAAACTGCGCGTAAACCACGAATGAGAATTGTGGCATTTTGTTCGTCAGCAAAATCAGCCAATAAACCAGTAAACCCCACTACTTCAACATTTGGTAAGTCAGCAGTGACTTTTTTTATCATTTCTACGCGCTCTTCTAACGTAAACAGTGGCTTTTTACTTGGGTTAGAAGCAATCGCTACAATCACATGAGAAAATAACTGAGATGCGCGTTCAATAAGGTCGGCATGACCGTTAGTGATCGGGTCGAAAGTACCAGGGTAAAGTGCTCTAGTGTGCATAAAGTCGAATCTTTTCGTTGTAGAGGGTTTATGTGTTCAACGTGGCTAATGTAACACATTATTAGCTTATACCAATCCGCTTACCACATGTGCTTTTATTACTTCACTGCCTCGCGGTAACCATTCATACACGCTGACCAGTCGCTCTCTTGCCAGTGAAAGACAGGGTTCTTCGCTTTCTCTTTATGTAAAGAACGCAGCAGACGGTCTAAATTACCTTGTTTCCAGCTGTTACCTTGACGCTGCTCGCAGCGATCGAAATCAATAAGCCAAATTTGCTTATCGCTATCAATCATGATGTTTCGAACGTTGGCATCATGATGGTACACCTGACAATTGTGCATAGCTGCTAGCGCTCGGCCAACCTCATACCACTCATCTTTATCCAGTGGTTTATCGCACAGTGCGTGGTGTAAATCTTTGCTATTTGGAATACTTAAAGTAATTAAATCGCCGCGGTAAATTAGGCCTCGGCGGTGTATACGCGCCGCAACAGGAACAGGCACAAGAAGACCTTGTGCTCGCATATATTCGAGCAGCCTGAACTCTTCAAACGGGCGAGAACGCTCAACACCAATAAACATATATTGGTCGCTCAGTACTTTGCCCACCAAGCCACCACGTTTGAAATGGCGTAAAACCCAGCGCTGACCCTCATGCTCAATGAAAATGGTTGTACCACGTCCCTTGGCTTGACCTGTTATTTTGTCTTGAAGCTGCCAAAAGTCGGGGGTAAACATCTCCGCGTTGGGATGACTGACTAAAGTGTCGTCGAAAATAAAGTGGTGCCCAGCACCTATGTCTCGTCGTATTGTCGCCATGTCGCCCACAACTTATGGTAAATTCTTTATTCTAATGATTTATTTTAGTTTTTCAGCAACGACCGCGTTTCAGAGGTAAAAAAGTCTGTTTACGCGCTCATAGTTTTTACGTACTAAGATTATTTGTTGAAATAATGAATCTAATTCAACGTCTTAAGTATAAAAACCTAAGTCGTTATGCTCATACGCGAGTATCGTTGACCATATTCATCATTTTGGAATGAGCATGTTAAATTGCGGCGGCCCGGAGAGTTCTATCTGAAAAATAAGCATTTATTTGGCGCGAATAGGTAATACTCGAGCAAATAGGCTTCACCTAGCGCATGCCAAAAGATACGAACAATAGGAAAAAATACTGTTGATAGACCAGGGCACCATTACAAGCTAATTGTCGCTTAATTTACTTAATTGTAAGGTAAAACTATCAACTATTATCTACACTTAGCGTTGCGAAGTGTTCCTTTGAAATAACAGGGAGTCGTTACTGAATGAAAAAGCCCGCTTTGCGATGGCTATCCACTGTTCTTGCTTATACTCAATTTAGACTGGTGCTATTACTGAATATTGCACTGTTTTCAGGCGTGCCTGCAGCACACGCAGCAGAACTAAACGTCATGGTTAATGAGAGTGTCATGGTTTCAGAGCTAAACCGCTCTGAGCTTCGCCAGATATTTACCGGCCATCGTCAATATTGGAGCGATGGTACTAAAATCACGGTATTTGTATTGCAAGATAACGATGAGCTCCACAAGCAGTTTTGTCGTGAAGTACTTCAGATGTTCCCTTATCAATTATCTCGTCTATGGGATCAAATCACCTATTCTGGGCAGGGCGTTACACCCGTTAGGGTCACGTCTTACCAAGCGTTGATAGAGGCGTTAGAAAGTACCACAGGCGCTATCGGCTATGTTGAACATACCGAAATTGTGAAATTAAGACGCGTAGAGGTAGGAACAGAATGAATAAATACATCGCTCTCGCGTTTGGCATGATAAGCATGCCTGTCCTTGCTTCACAAGGAGATTTTTCGTGGCATGGTTATGTCTCTCAAGGCGTTACTCAGTCACATGGAAGTAACTTTATAACTGACGATAACGCAATAACAGGTGAGCTGACCGAAGTTGGGCTAAATGGTTACTATCGAATAGCGGAAAACATCTCTGTTGCCGGGCAAATTAATTATTTAGACGGCGGGAATCGTTTTGAGCAGGGCGCTCGTTTAGATTATTTGTTTATCGACTGGAAATTGCCTGACTTGCCCGGTAAATGGCAAGGACAAGTCCACATTGGTCGCTTCAAAAACCGCCACTGGCTGTACTCAGTGACCAGAGATGTGCCACAAACACGTTACACGTCTGTTCTTCCCCAGTCTGTGTACTTTGACGGATTTCGCGACGTTGCTTTGGGAAGCAACGGTATCCAAACCAGTTTCTCACACTATGGTACTCAGAATATCTGGGAATTAAACTGGAGTTACGGCCGCTCTAATATTAACGACTCCCAGCGAGATTTTTTACTCGGCGACGAAGCAAAAGGCGACATCAAGCAAGACTTTGTTCATCAAGCCAGCGTATTCTGGCAACCGGCTACCATGACATGGAAACTAGGTGCCAGTTGGTTGAATTCTGATTTCAGATACACACCTTCTCAGAATGACAACCGTATTGCAGGTAATGCAGACATAGAGCGTATTATGCTGTCTGCGCAATACTTTGCAGAAAACTGGGAAGTGTCGGCTGAGCTAATTCGAGAAGTCCAGGATAGCAAAGGGCTATTCTTCCCTGGTTTTGCCTTTAAACGCACGGGCGAGGGCGGTTTTGTTCAGTTTAGGTATTTGTTTAATAACAATGTAAGTGGTCTTATTGGCTACGACACATACATTAACGACAGGTCAGATCGAGACGGAAGGCAATTAGAGGCTATGACAGGCGGCGTGATCCCCGCCTACTTTGGCTACCAAGATACATATACCCTAGGCTTGCGTTGGGACATTGCACCGAAGTGGCGACTTCAAGGTGAGTATCATTGGGTTGAAGGTGCGACAAGGGTAGTGAGCTTACTGAACTTAGATGTGGCGTCTCATGCCGATAAGCACTGGGAAATGTGGTCAGTGCAATTGATGTATTGGTTTTAAGGGCATTAGATGAAGGTTCAGGTATCTTTCACCACTAAAACCATCACAATTTTGTTGGCTATGGTATTAACTGTGGCTGTGGTTATATCAACGGTTCTTATTCAGGAGTCTGACGCTCGAATTCTGCTCCAGCAAAGGGAAAACCAAGTTAGTAATCAACGACGGGTTCAGCTTTTTGAAGACATTCTGCACGGCAGAATGATCACGCTTATTGATATCATCAGCCATAAGAGTGGAGGCAACGCAGATAGCCTTGAATCGCTACAACAAACGCTTAGCGGTCTTAGTGAATACCTGACCCTTAACTTTCAAGTTGAATCGCTGTATTTGTTTGACGAACACGGCGTTGTTGGCAACCCGCTACAGCCAGTAAATAAAACCATTGAAAAGCTAGTGAATACCACTCGCGCGTCGTTTGAAAGCCGCTCACTATTGTCCTGTGACTCGGTATGCACACACTACATTTCAATTCCAATCATGGCAAACGGTGAAACTCTGCCCGTCATCGTTGTGTCCACGTCGATGAGAGAACTGCTATACCTGTTTAGTCGCGCTACCGATGTGCACAAAGTTGCTGTTGTCCAGCACAAAGAAACCTCATCTGAGCTGTCAGAATTAAGGGTGGCAAGCCAAGTGTCTGCGGCTAATCGACAGTATTTACAATCTCTATTTGATGCGTTACCCGATAATTGGCGAATTGACGATTTAGTTATTAGAGGCATGAACGTTGCGCTGGAAAATCAGCAGTTGCTGGTTAGTTTATTGCCTTTTAATCACGCATCAGGTGATCATCCTTACTTGCTTATTGTGCAAGACGTGTCGGCCATGGTGCGTCAAAACGAACAATACCAGTACATAGTTATTTCTAGCGCTGTTGCGCTATTTTTTATCTTCTCTTCGCTGCTTTACCTTTTCCTAAATCAATACAGAATACGCTTGTTAGATGTAAGCGAACGTTTGCCTATGCTGGCCGAACACAAGTTTAGCGAGTTTTACACCATTGCAGCTAAACGAAGGAAGTCGCCTATTTTCAAATTCACAGATGAATTGGACGTTGTTGAAGACGCGGCAAATAATCTGGCGCGCCAGCTAGAAAGCTTTGACGGACAAATGGCTATTAACACAGCGAAGCTTGAAAAAATGGCGATGTTCGATGTGTTAACCGGACTTCCCAACCGTAATATGCTGACTTTTCAAATAGAAAAGCAGCTAGCTAGTTCAATTCGCGACGATAGGTTAGTGGCACTGATGTTCATGGACCTTGATGACTTTAAAAAGGTTAACGACAGTCACGGTCATGACGTCGGCGATAAACTCTTAAAAGCTGCTGCTATGCGTATTTCTAAGCCGATTAGAGAGTCGGATATTGCATCTCGATTTGGCGGTGATGAGTTTGTTATTTTACTTTCAAATATCGAAAGCAAAAAGCACGTAGATACGGTAGCCAAAAAGCTGATAGAAGAGTTTAAAGAGCCAATCATTGTAGATGGCGTAACCTTTTACGTTTCCATCAGTATTGGTATTGCTATCACCAACCACTCTCGCGCCACGCCAGTAGAACTGCTAAGGCATGCGGATATTGCGATGTACGAAGCCAAAGCCAAAAAAGGGGCGGAGTATCGCGTGTATGACGCCACCATGAATCTTAAAGTAATGCAGAAGGTTGAGCTGGAGTCAGAGGCGCGTGAAGCCCTCAGAGACAATCAGTTTAGCTTAGCGCTTCAGCCCCAAGTTGAGATGCACACCGGAAGGCTGGTGGGCTTTGAAGCGCTATTGCGTTGGCATCACCCTAAAAAGGGTAATATTTCCCCGGCAGATTTCATACCGCTTCTAGAAAACACGTCATTCATGCTTGAGCTTGATTACTGGGTAATTACGCGCTCAACTTATTTAATTAGAGAGCTTAAAAATAGCGGCTACCCCGACGTGAAGATGGCGATTAATTTGTCAGCGGGTCAGTTCTTAGACCCGAGTTTGCCTGAATTCTTGCAGCAGCAAATTATCAAAAATGACATAGCGCCCGACCAAGTTTGCTTAGAGTTAACCGAAACGGTATTGGTATCAGACATCAAGCGTGCAACCACCATCATGCAAAATATTCGCGACATGGGGTGCATGCTGGCTATCGACGATTTCGGCACGGGCTATTCGTCGTTGAGTTATCTTAAATCGTTACCCGCCGACTACATCAAGATTGACCGCTCTTTTGTGGCGAATATCGCTAGCAGTGCTGACGATAGAAATATTGTTCACTCTACGATTTCTATGGTGCGCAACATGGGAATGCAAGTGGTGGCAGAAGGAATTGAAACCAGTGAACAGTACGAGTTGCTGTGTCATTTCGACTGCAACCTGGGTCAAGGCTACCTTATCAGCAAACCTATTCCCGAGGTTAACATTTGGGACGTGTTAAGCGACAAAGTAGAGTTTGGTTTTTGGAAAGAATCCGCCTAGGGCTACTTTACCGTTTCAAAAGGTGCACGCTTCATCAATGTAGTGTGCTGAATAATTTACAAACTTAGTCGACAAACCCATTAAATACAGCGCAAGGGTGTGTACCCTTTACCGCGCTTTCATTAAACTAACGGTTTTAATATACCTACACTCGGAGAATGGCATGTCTGCGGCATTTATTTCTCATTTGCAATCGCAAATTGAAGCCACGAAAGAAGATGGTTTGTACAAAAAAGAGCGTGTTATCACGTCGCAACAACAAGCGGATATTGGTGTTGCTAACGGCGAGCACGTTATTAACTTTTGTGCCAACAACTACCTTGGTCTTGCAAACAATGAAAGCTTGATTGAAGCAGCAAAGAAAGGCCTGGATAGCCATGGTTTTGGTGTAGCATCTGTACGATTCATTTGCGGTACACAAGACATTCACAAGCAGCTGGAAGCCTCTATCAGCGACTTCCTCGGTACAGAAGACACCATTTTGTACCCATCGTGCTTCGACGCGAATGGCGGTTTATTTGAAACGCTATTAGGCCCTGAAGATGCCATTATTTCTGATGCGTTAAACCACGCCAGTATCATTGACGGTGTGCGCCTATGTAAAGCTAAGCGTTATCGCTACGCCAATAACGATATGGCAGCATTAGAAGAGCAGTTGAAGCAAGCTGACGCCGATGGCGCACGTTTCAAAATTATTGCCACCGACGGTGTGTTTTCAATGGACGGCGTGATTGCCGACTTAGCCTCTATTTGCGACCTGGCCGACAAGTATGACGCCATGGTAATGGTAGACGATTGTCACGCAACGGGCTTCCTTGGCGAAAACGGCAAAGGCAGCCATGAGTATTGTGGCGTTATGGGTCGTGTAGACATCATCACCGGTACTCTAGGTAAAGCACTAGGCGGCGCGTCTGGCGGTTACACCTCGGGTAAAAAAGAAGTCGTAGAGTGGTTGCGTCAACGCTCGCGTCCTTATCTTTTCTCAAACTCGGTTGCGCCACCTATCGTTTCAGCATCGCTCAAAGTGTTTGAAATGATGAAAGAAGGCGACGAGCTTCGCGCTAATCTATGGCGCAACGCCAATCACTTCCGTACGCGTATGGAAGAAGCGGGCTTCACATTAGCTGGTAAAGATCACGCTATTATTCCTGTTATGCTAGGCGATGCCCGTTTAGCTAGCGAAATGGCAGACAAGATGCTTGAGAAAGGCATCTATGTTATCGGTTTCTCTTACCCTGTTGTGCCGAAAGGTCAGGCCCGTATCCGTACGCAAATGTCAGCAGGTCATAGCCTTGAACATGTTGATAAAGCGGTAGATGCATTTATTGAAGTCGGCCGTGAATTGGGAGTAATTTCATGAAGTCGCTAGTTAAAGCGAAAGCAGAAAAAGGCATTTGGCTACAAGACACGCCAGAGCCTGAAGTAGGACACAATGACCTACTGATTAAAATTCGCAAAACCGCCATTTGCGGCACCGACATGCACATTTACAACTGGGACGAATGGTCACAGAAAACCATTCCGGTACCTATGGTTGTAGGCCACGAGTATGTGGGTGAAGTCGTTGGTATGGGTCAAGAAGTGAAAGGGTTTAAGGTTGGCGACCGTGTTTCGGGCGAAGGCCATATTACTTGTGGCCATTGCCGTAACTGTCGTGCAGGTCGCGTACATTTGTGTCGCAACACTGAAGGCGTAGGCGTAAACCGCCCGGGCGCTTTTGCTGAATACTTGGTAATTCCTGCATTTAACGCGTTTAAAATTCCAGACAATATTAGTGACGACCTTGCGTCTATCTTTGACCCGTTTGGCAACGCTGTTCACACTGCACTAAGTTTCGACTTGGTGGGTGAAGACGTGCTGATAACAGGTGCTGGCCCAATAGGTATTATGGCTGCTGCAGTTGCAAAGCACGTAGGTGCTCGTCATGTCGTGGTTACCGACATCAATCCTTACCGTCTTGAGCTTGCTAAAAAAATGGGTGCAACCCGCGCCGTTGACGTAAGCAAGGAAGACTTGAAAGACGTAATGAACGAACTTGGTATGACAGAGGGCTTCGATGTGGGTCTGGAAATGTCTGGTGTGCCGGTGGCTTTCAGAGACATGCTGAACAAAATGAACCATGGCGGCAAAATTGCCATGCTGGGAATACCTCCACAAGATGTTGCCATCGATTGGAACCAGGTTATTTTCAAAGGCTTGGTGATAAAAGGTATCTACGGCCGTGAAATGTTCGAAACATGGTACAAAATGGCGAGCTTGCTGCAGAGCGGCTTAGATCTATCGCCTATCATCACACACACCTTTTCTATTGATGACTTTCAGAAAGGGTTTGATACCATGGGGTCTGGACACTCAGGTAAAGTTATTCTGGACTGGCAATAATGACAACATTCTCACACATTAGCGTAAACGACGTTGCAAACTTTCAAGGTGACGTAACCATTGTGGATATTCGCGATCCTCAATCGTTTGCTAATGGACACATGCCTAACGCAGCGCAGCTGAACAACGACAACTTTGCAGCGTTTATCGACCAAACGCCCAAAGATATCCCAGTGGTTGTAGTGTGCTACCACGGCGTAAGCAGCCAGCAGGCGGCCCAAGTGATTGCACAGCAAGGCTTTGAAACCGTTTATAGTATGGACGGTGGCTTCGAAGCATGGCGACTGGCAAATCCGGTAGTCACGGCATAGCGATTTGATAAAGGTGCACAATGTGCACCT
>NZ_JBHNYX010000068.1:0-15461 GCF_054960505.1 Alteromonas sp. G4i13
ATCGTATTCTACGTGTGAAGTAGAGATGGTGATACCACGTGCTTTTTCTTCAGGCGCGTTATCGATTTGATCGAAAGCCTGTGCGTTACCACCGTAAGTCTTTGAAAGAACTGTAGTGATTGCTGCAGTTAGCGTAGTTTTACCGTGGTCAACGTGGCCGATTGTACCCACGTTTACGTGGGGTTTCGTACGTTCAAACTTTTCTTTTGCCATTTTTCTCGTTTCCTAAGTTAAAAGTCCGACCCACCAATAGACCGGACCGAACCTTCATTTAGATTAAATTCTAGATTCAATAATAGCCTGCGCCACATTGTTCGGCGCCTCAGAATAATTGAAGAACTCCATTGAGTATGAAGCACGACCTTGTGTTTGTGAACGCAAGTCAGTTGCGTAGCCAAACATTTCTGAAAGCGGCACTTTAGCACGTATTATTTTAACACCTGCGACGCCATCTTCCATACCTTCGATCATGCCGCGGCGACGATTAATGTCACCAACTACATCACCCATCCAGTCTTCTGGAGTAGTCACTTCAACTTTCATTGTGGGTTCAAGTAACACCGGATTTGCTTCTGCGGCGCCTTTTTTGAAACCCATAGAGCCGGCGATCTTAAACGCCATTTCAGAAGAGTCAACATCGTGGTATGAACCGTCAAACAACGTAACCTTTACATCAAGTACTGGATACCCTGCAAGAACACCACTTCGCATCTGCTCCTGAATTCCTTTATCGACCGCTGGAATGAACTCTTTTGGTACCACACCACCGACGATTTCGTTCACAAATTCGTAGCCTGAACCTTCTTCTTGAGGCTCAATGCGCAGCCATACATGACCAAATTGGCCGCGGCCGCCTGACTGACGAACGAACTTCCCTTCAACTTCAACAGATTTACGAAGGGTTTCACGATAAGCAACCTGAGGGTTACCTACGTTACATTCAACTTTAAATTCGCGCTTCATGCGGTCGACAATGATATCAAGGTGAAGTTCACCCATACCTGAGATAATCGTCTGGCCTGTCTCGTCGTCAGTTTTCACTTTGAATGACGGATCTTCAGCTGCAAGCTTGCTTAGGGCTATGCCCATTTTCTCTTGGTCAGCTTGCGACTTAGGCTCAACCGCAATTGAAATTACCGGCTCTGGGAACTCCATACGCTCTAGCGTAATAACATGGTTAGGGTCACAAAGCGTATCACCGGTTGTTACATCTTTAAGGCCAATGGCCGCAGCGATGTCACCTGCGCGTACTTCTTTAATTTCTTCACGGTCTTTCGCGTGCATTTGCACAATACGACCAAAGCGCTCACGCTTGCCCTTAACAGGGTTGTAAACCGTATCACCCGTGTTTACTACACCAGAGTAACAACGGAAGAAGGTTAGCGTACCCACAAATGGGTCGGTCGCTATTTTAAATGCTAGCGCTGAGAACGGCTCATCGTCGCTTGAATGACGCTCTGCTTCTGTCTCGTCTTTGTCGTCAAGTACACCAGTAATGGCCTTAACTTCTGTTGGAGACGGAAGATAATGAATAACAGAGTCTAGTACTGCCTGAACACCTTTGTTTTTGAAGGCACTGCCACAGGTGGCAAGAACAATTTCGTTGTTCAGCGTACGCTGACGAAGGCCTGAACGAATTTCTTCCTCAGAAAGCTCTTCACCTTCCAAGTATTTATTCATTAGCTCATCAGATGCTTCTGCAGCCGCTTCGATCATTTCGGTACGGTACTGCTCAGCGGTATCTAAATATTCAGCCGGAATGTCTTCATAGGTAAATGTCATACCCATGTCTTCTTCATTCCAGTTGATGGCTTTCATCTTCACAAGGTCGATGACGCCATGGAAATTCTCTTCAGCGCCCATGTTGATTTGAATCGGAACACAGTTTGCGCCTAAACGCTTGCGGATTTGACCCACAACACGTTCAAAATCAGCGCCAGCCCGGTCCATCTTATTAACGAACACAAGGCGTGGCACTTGATATTTGTCAGCCTGTCGCCAGACTGTCTCTGATTGAGGTTCTACCCCAGAAGACCCACAGAAAACAACCACTGCACCGTCTAGTACACGCAATGAACGCTCTACTTCGATAGTAAAGTCAACGTGTCCAGGGGTGTCGATGATGTTGATCCTGTGTTGATCGAACTGTTGCTCCATACCAGACCAGAAACAAGTCGTTGCAGCAGACGTGATAGTAATACCACGCTCCTGCTCTTGCTCCATCCAGTCCATGGTAGCAGCACCATCGTGCACTTCACCGATTTTGTGAGACAGTCCTGTATAAAACAGAACACGCTCTGTGGTCGTGGTTTTACCCGCGTCCACGTGAGCCACAATACCAATATTGCGATAACGCTCAATCGAGGTCTTACGAGGCATAAATCTCTCTCAGTTAAATAACGTTGATTACCAACGGTAGTGAGCAAACGCTTTGTTTGCTTCGGCCATACGGTGAACGTCTTCACGTTTCTTAACCGCTGAACCTTTATTATCTGCTGCGTCTAGCATTTCAGCCGCTAGGCGTTGTGCCATAGACTTTTCGCCACGTTTACGTGCAGCTTCAACCATCCAACGCATACCTAGCGCGTTACGACGAACTGGACGTACTTCAACTGGAACCTGATAAGTTGAACCACCAACACGACGAGACTTAACCTCTACTGTTGGGCGGATGTTATCAAGCGCTTCCTCGAAGATATCTAGGTGTGCTTTGCCGGTTTTTTCAGCAACAATATCAAGCGCACCGTAAACGATTTTTTCAGCGACTGACTTTTTGCCGTCGAGCATTACGACATTCATGAATTTCGCAAGCAGTTGTGAACCAAATTTTGGCTCTGGTAGGATTTTACGTTGACCTACGACTCTTCTTCTTGGCATTTTCTATTCTCCGTATGAATTCAGGGAAAACCCAAAACTCTTAAACTTCAGTTTGGCCTTACTAACGGAGAACCGTTATGACTTAGGCTTCTTCGCGCCGTACTTAGAACGGGCTTGTTTACGATCGTTTACACCTGCGCAGTCAAGAGTACCGCGAACTGTGTGATAACGAACACCTGGTAGATCTTTAACACGACCACCACGGATAAGTACTACACTGTGCTCTTGTAGGTTGTGACCTTCACCACCGATGTATGAAGAAACTTCAAAACCGTTAGTTAGACGTACACGACATACTTTACGTAGTGCAGAGTTTGGTTTCTTAGGCGTAGTAGTATATACACGAGTACATACACCACGTCTTTGTGGACAAGCTTGTAGAGCAGCTACGTTGCTTTTTTCAACGGGCTTTCTACGCGGCTTGCGCACTAACTGGTTAACTGTTGCCATTAACTAGCTCCTGATTAAAAACTACGAAAACCCAATCACTGTGATTGGGTCCATATTAATACGATTAATTGCTTAATCGCTCTTGTTTGTGAACATTGTGCTCGTCAACATTCACTGAGCTCTGATACAAAAAACCGCGACCGTTTATCGAGCCACTTATTGGCTATCCAAAATCGGGTCGCGGAATATTAAAGATCATCGCTCTGACTGTCAAGGTGTACAAAGGTTAAGCAGTTAATTTATCTGCAATCTGTACAACATGACTGCCAAATTGTTAGGAGTACGTTAACGTACTCCTATGATCTTGCCTTATTCGGCAGTATCTTCGTCTGCACCAGCATTAAGCGCTTCGGTTAGTGCCTGTTCTGCTTCAGCAGCAGACACTGACATTTCTTCGATTTGCTCTTTGCGACGTTGTGCACGGCGTTCGTGGTAAGCGAAACCTGTACCCGCTGGAATTAGTCGACCAACGATTACGTTTTCTTTCAGACCGCGTAGGTCATCTTCTTTACCTTGAACCGCAGCTTCAGTTAGAACACGTGTTGTTTCTTGGAACGATGCCGCTGAGATAAATGACTCAGTAGACAGTGACGCTTTAGTAATACCAAGCAGCTGTGTTTCGTACTGCGCTGGGATCTTGCCGTGTTTTTCAATTTCACGGTTAGCCACTTTAACGTTCGATACTTCAACCTGTTCGCCTTCAAGGAACTGCGTATCGCCTGGATTAGTGATAATGCACTTGCGTAGCATCTGACGGATAACTACTTCAATGTGCTTATCGTTAATCTTAACACCCTGTAGACGGTAAACTTCCTGAACTTCGTTCACGATGTAGTTTGCTACAGCTGAGATACCACGTAGACGTAGGATATCGTGTGGAGACTCTGGACCATCAGCGATAACTTCGCCTTTTTCCACTTTCTCACCTTCGAACACGTTAAGCTGACGCCACTTAGGAATCATCTCTTCGTACGCGTCACCCTCAGCAGGTGTAATTACAAGACGCTTCTTACCTTTGGTCTCTTTACCGAAGCCGATAGTACCTGAGATTTCTGCAAGGATTGCAGGCTCTTTAGGCTTACGTGCTTCAAATAGGTCCGCAACGCGCGGTAGACCACCCGTGATATCACGAGTCTTCGAGCTTTCCTGAGGAATACGTGCTAGCACGTCACCTTCGTTAGCCACTTTGCCTTCTTTCGCTTCGATGGTTGTGAAGCTTGGAAGACGAATTTCTTGAAGACCGAACTCGTCGCTTTCAAGAATTAGCTTAGGCTCTTTAGAGTTTACTTTCGCAAGGTCTTTAACAACGATACGGGTTAGACCAGTAAGCTCGTCTTGCTGCATTTCGGTGTTAGAGTCATCAATGTCAGCGAAGCTAATCTTAGCTGCACGTTCAGTGATGATTGGGTGACTATGCGGATCCCAGTTAGCAACAACGTCGCCAGCTGCAATAGTTGCACCGTCATCCACGCTAAGTACAGCACCGTAAGGTACTTTATAGCGCTCTTTCTCACGGCCTTGCTCGTCGATAACAGTAAGTTCTGTTGAACGAGAAACGATAACCACTTTGCCGTCAGAGTTACGTACGAACTTCGCGTTGTGTAGCTTAAGGCTACCCGCAGTCTTAACTTGTACGCTGTTCTCAGCAGATGCTCTTGATGCCGCACCACCGATGTGGAACGTACGCATGGTAAGCTGTGTACCTGGCTCACCGATTGACTGTGCTGCAATAACACCAACCGATTCACCGCTACCCACCATGTGACCACGTGCAAGGTCACGACCGTAACACTTAGCACAAACACCGAAGTCGTTGTCACAAGTGATTACCGAGCGAACCATGATTTGGTCAACTGAGTTAGCTTCAAGCATGTCTACTAACGCTTCGTCTAGAAGAACGTTACGCTCAACTAGTACTTCGTTAGTACCTGGCTTAAGTACATCTTCTGCTACCACACGGCCTAGTACACGCTCGCGTAGTGGCTCAACAACGTCACCACCTTCGATTAGTGGTGTCATTTGAACACCTTCGAATGTGCCACAGTCGTCGTTAGTGATTACCAAGTCTTGTGCAACGTCTACTAGACGACGCGTTAGGTAACCCGAGTTCGCTGTCTTAAGTGCGGTATCCGCAAGACCTTTACGAGCACCGTGAGTTGAGATGAAGTACTGTAGTACGTTCAGACCTTCACGGAAGTTCGCCGTAATTGGGGTTTCGATGATTGAGCCATCTGGCTTAGCCATCAGACCACGCATACCAGCTAGCTGACGAATCTGAGCGGCACTACCACGAGCACCCGAGTCGGCCATCATGTAAACAGAGTTAAATGATGATTGCTCTTCTTCTTCGCCATCGCGGTTAATTACGATGTCAGTCTTAAGGTTATCCATCATGGCTTTAGCAACTTTTTCGTTGGCATTTGACCAGATATCGATAACTTTGTTGTAACGCTCACCCGCGGTAACAAGACCGTTTTGGAACTGTTCCTGAATTTCGATAACTTCTGCTTCTGCTGCGTCGATGATGTCTTTCTTAGCAGCAGGGATAACCATATCGTCGATACCAACAGACGCACCCGCGATCATCGCGTAGTGGAAACCGGTATACATGATTTGGTCAGCAGCAATTACTGTATCTTTCAGACCTAGCGTACGGTAACAAGCATTCAATAGTCTTGAAATTTGCTTCTTGCCCATCGCTTGGTTGATGATTTCAAACGGCAGACCCTTTGGAAGGATCAGTGAGAAAATCGCACGACCAACAGTAGTGTCAGTTAGCGTTACTTTCTCAGTTTTGTTGCCATCTTCATCGATGTCATATTCAGTAATACGTACTTTAACGCGAGAGTGAAGCTCAGCATTACCTGTACGGTATGCTTTTTCTGCTTCATTCGGGCTGGTGAATACCATGCCTTCGCCTAAGCCGTTTACTTTGTCACGCGTTAGGTAATAAAGACCCAATACAACGTCCTGTGAAGGTACGATGATTGGCTCACCATTCGCAGGTGACAGAATGTTGTTCGTTGACATCATAAGTGCACGTGCTTCTAGCTGTGCTTCGATTGTCAACGGAACGTGTACCGCCATTTGGTCACCATCGAAGTCGGCGTTGTACGCCGCACACACTAGCGGGTGAAGCTGAATCGCTTTACCTTCGATTAGTGTTGGTTCGAATGCTTGGATACCCAAACGGTGAAGTGTAGGTGCACGGTTAAGTAGTACCGGGTGTTCGCGGATAACGTCGTCTAGTACGTCCCAAACCTCTGGTGCTTCGCGCTCTACAAGCTTCTTAGCAGCTTTAATTGTTGTCGCAAGACCACGACCTTCAAGCTTACCGTAGATAAACGGTTTGAATAGCTCAAGTGCCATCTTCTTAGGAAGACCACACTGGTGAAGACGTAGCGTAGGACCAACGGTAATTACAGAACGGCCTGAGTAGTCAACACGCTTACCAAGAAGGTTTTGACGGAAACGACCTTGCTTACCTTTGATCATGTCTGCAAGTGACTTAAGTGGACGCTTGTTAGAACCCGTAATCGCACGACCACGACGTCCGTTATCTAGAAGCGCATCAACAGACTCTTGAAGCATACGCTTTTCGTTGCGTACGATGATGTCTGGAGCAGCTAGGTCTAGAAGACGCTTAAGACGGTTGTTACGGTTAATTACACGACGGTAAAGGTCGTTAAGGTCAGACGTTGCAAAACGGCCGCCATCTAGTGGTACTAGAGGACGTAAATCTGGTGGAAGTACCGGAAGAACCGTCATGATCATCCACTCTGGCTTGTTACCAGACTGTTGGAATGACTCAAGCAACTTAAGACGCTTAGTAATTTTCTTACGCTTAGTTTCAGAGTTGATTGAAGGCAGCTCTTCACGCATAGCCGCAACGTCTGCGTCTACGTCTAGTGCTGTAAGAAGATCGAATACTGCTTCAGCACCCATCTTCGCTTCAAACTCATCACCGTGCTCTTCAAGTGCATCCAAGTATTCTTCTTCGTTAAGAAGTTGGCTGCGCTCAAGCGTAGTCATACCTGGCTCTGTAACCACGTATGATTCAAAGTAAAGTACACGTTCAATATCACGAAGTGTCATATCTAGCATTAGGCCGATACGAGACGGAAGTGATTTAAGGAACCAGATGTGCGCTACCGGGCTAGCTAGCTCGATGTGACCCATACGCTCACGACGTACTTTAGTCAGTGTAACTTCAACGCCACACTTCTCACAGATAACACCACGGTGCTTAAGGCGCTTATACTTACCGCAAAGACACTCGTAGTCTTTAACCGGACCAAAGATACGCGCACAGAACAGACCGTCACGCTCAGGCTTGAACGTACGGTAGTTAATTGTTTCAGGCTTTTTAACTTCACCGAATGACCATGAACGGATCATGTCAGGTGAAGACAGACCGATTCGAATATTATCGAATTCTTCAGTCTTGTTTTGTTGCTTTAGAAACTTTAATAAGTCTTTCACATTACTCTCCCAGCGGAGTCAGTCTCTAGAGCCCGGCGCAAGCGCCGGGCCATCTCATAACATTACGTGGCTAACGCCGTATTACTTTTCTTCAAGCTCGATGTTGATACCCAACGAGCGAATTTCTTTAAGTAGTACGTTGAATGACTCTGGCATGCCAGGTTCCATTCTGTGGTCGCCATCGACGATGTTCTTGTACATCTTGGTACGGCCGTTAACGTCATCCGACTTAACGGTAAGCATTTCTTGAAGGGTATATGCTGCACCGTATGCTTCAAGTGCCCACACTTCCATCTCACCGAAGCGCTGACCACCGAACTGTGCTTTACCACCAAGAGGCTGCTGTGTAACAAGGCTGTAAGAACCCGTAGAACGCGCGTGCATTTTGTCGTCTACTAAGTGGTTCAGTTTCAGCATGTACATGTAACCAACCGTAACTGGACGCTCAAATTCGCGACCGGTACGACCGTCAAACAAAGCAATCTGACCGCTTTCTGGAATGTCAGCAAGCTTCAGCATTTCTTTGATTTCAGATTCACGAGCACCGTCGAATACAGGTGTTGCTACTGGAACACCCTTACGAAGGTTTTCCGCTAGACGACGAACTTCGTGGTCTGTGAAGCTATCGATGTCTACTTCTTGGTGATTCTCACCAAGCTCGTACACCTTCTTCAAGAAGTCACGTAGTTCAGCCAGCTCGCGCTGCTCTTTAATCATACGATCAATCTTCACACCAAGACCGTGTGCAGCCATACCCAAATGCGTTTCTAGGATCTGACCGATGTTCATACGAGACGGTACACCTAGTGGGTTAAGAACGATATCTACCGGCGTACCGTTAGCATCGTATGGCATGTCTTCTACAGGCTGGATAGTCGAGATAACACCTTTGTTACCGTGACGACCGGCCATTTTATCACCCGGTTGGATGTGACGTTTAACCGCCAGGTAAACCTTAACGATCTTAAGCACGCCAGGTGCTAGGTCATCGCCTTGAGTAATCTTGCGACGCTTACCTTCAAACTTCTTATCGAAATCAAGTTTGATTTCAGCATGCTGATCAGCGATTTGGTCTAGCTCTAGCTGTGCATCTTCACTGTTAAGTGCGATTTCAAACCACTTTTCACGCGGCAGGCTGTCAAGCTTAGCTTGGTCAACACCAGCACGTAGAAGTGCAGTTTGTGCACGTGCAAAGATACCGTCTGCAAGAATTTCGAACTCGTCAGTAAGGTCTTTCTTAACCTGACGTAGCTGCATATCTTCAATTTCTAGCGCACGCTTGTCTTTCTCTACACCGTCACGGGTAAATACTTGAACGTCGATTACCGTACCGTGAACAGAGTTAGGTACACGTAGAGACGTATCTTTAACGTCAGACGCTTTCTCACCGAAGATTGCACGTAGTAGTTTTTCTTCTGGCGTAAGCTGCGTTTCACCTTTAGGCGTTACTTTACCTACAAGGATGTCACCGCCTTTCACTTCCGCACCAATGTAAACAACACCTGACTCATCAAGCTTGCTTAGTGCAGATTCACCCACGTTCGGGATATCAGAAGAAATTTCTTCTGGCCCAAGCTTAGTATCACGAGCGATACAGCTAAGCTCTTGAATGTGGATAGTAGTAAAACGGTCTTCCTGCGCTACACGCTCAGAAATAAGGATTGAATCCTCAAAGTTGTAACCATTCCACGGCATGAACGCGATACGCATGTTCTGACCAAGTGCAAGGTCACCTAGGTCTGTTGAAGGACCATCAGCTAGCACGTCGCCTGCAACAATCGGGTCGCCAACACTACAAGTAGGCTTCTGATTGATACACGTGTTTTGGTTAGAACGTGTGTACTTAGTCAGGTTGTAGATATCGATACCCGCTTCACCTGGAAGCATTTCATCTTCGTCTACTTTAATAACGATACGGCTGGCATCTACGTAATCAACCACACCACCGCGCTTAGCAACTACAGTAACACCTGAGTCAACCGCGATAGTTCTTTCCATACCGGTACCAACTAGCGGCTTATCAGCGCGTAGTGTAGGTACTGCCTGACGTTGCATGTTCGCACCCATAAGTGCACGGTTCGCATCATCGTGCTCTAGGAATGGGATAATGCTTGCAGCAATTGAAACGATTTGCTGAGGTGAAACGTCCATGTACTTGATGTCTTCTTTCGGCATCAAGGTAGTTTCACCGCGGTGACGACATGGAATTAGGTCGTCAACCAACTCGCCTGCTTCAGTCAACGCGATGTTTGCCTGAGCGATTGCGAATTGACCTTCTTCAATTGCAGATAAGTAATCGATTTCGTCTGTTACCACACCGTCTACAATGCGACGGAACGGCGTTTCTAGGAAACCGAAGTCATTGGTACGCGCGAAGCTTGCCAATGAGTTAATTAGACCGATGTTCGGGCCTTCCGGCGTTTCGATTGGACATAGACGACCGTAGTGAGTCGGGTGTACGTCTCGAACTTCGAAGCCTGCACGTTCACGTGTAAGACCACCCGGGCCTAATGCAGAAATACGACGCTTATGCGTTACTTCTGATAGCGGGTTGTTTTGGTCCATGAACTGAGAAAGCTGAGATGAACCGAAGAACTCTTTAACCGCAGCCGAGATAGGCTTAGCGTTAATAAGATCTTGTGGCATCACGTTGTCTAGGTCGCCTAAGCTTAGACGCTCTTTAACTGCACGCTCAACACGTACAAGACCAACGCGGAATTGGTTCTCTGCCATTTCACCTACAGAACGGATACGACGGTTACCTAGGTGATCGATATCATCTACTTCGTCTTTACCGTCACGAATCATTATTAGCTGCTTCATTACAGAAATAATGTCTTCTTTGTCTAGTGTACCAGCACCAATTAGTTCTTCACGGCCAAGACGGCGGTTGAACTTCATGCGGCCAACAGAAGACAGGTCGTAACGTTCATCAGAGAAGAACAAGTTATCGAACAAGGTTTCAGCTGCATCTTTTGTTGGTGGCTCACCAGGACGCATCATACGGTAAATTTCAACTAGTGCTTCAAGGCGGTTAGTTGAAGAATCGATACGTAGCGTATCTGAAATGTATGAACCGTGATCTAGCTCATTGATGTAAAGCGTTTCGAACTCTTTGATACCCGCTTGGCTAAGTGCCGCTAGGTTTTCAAGGGTTAGTTCGTCGTTCGCGCTTACAATCACTTCGCCTGTGTCTTCGTTTACATAAGTAGCTGCGTAAACACGGCCAATTAGGTAATCGGCTGGAACTTCAAGTTCTGTAAGACCGGCTTTTTCTAGTGCACGCGTGTGGCGCGCAGAAATACGACGACCCGTTTCAACAACAACGTTGCCTTCACCGTCAATGATGTCAAAAGCAGCCGTCTCACCACGTAGGCGATCTGGAACCACTTCCATCATTAGTTTGTCTTTGTCGATACGTACGCTTACTTTGTCGAAGAAAGTATCTAGGATTTCTTCAGACGTCATTTCAAGTGCGCGTAAGATAATCGTTGCAGGCAACTTACGACGACGGTCGATACGTACGAATAGGTTATCTTTCGGGTCAAACTCGAAGTCTAACCACGAACCACGGTAAGGAATTACACGTGCGTTATAAAGCACTTTACCTGACGAGTGGGTTTTACCTTTGTCGTGATCAAAGAATACACCAGGTGAACGGTGTAGCTGTGACACGATAACACGCTCTGTACCATTGATAACGAACGTACCGTTCTCAGTCATCAACGGGATCTCGCCCATGTACACTTCTTGTTCTTTAATATCTTTTACGGTACCTGGCGCAGCGTCTTTATCGAACAACACTAACCGTAGTTTTACTCTTAACGGAGCAGAGAAAGTTACGCCGCGAATTTGACATTCTTTAACGTCGAAAACGGGCTCTCCCAGGCGGTAGCTTACATACTGAAGCTCTGAACTACCTGAGTAGCTTTTAATTGGAAAAACGGAACGAAATGCTGCTTCCAAACCGTATTGAGCTTCCGGATCGGTCTCAATAAACTTTTTGAAAGAATCAAGCTGAATTGAAAGAAGGTATGGAATTTCCAATACCTGTGGGCGTTTGCCAAAATCCTTACGGATACGTTTCTTTTCGCTATAAGAGTAAACCATGGGTTCCTCAGCCTGCTGATTTATGACCCAACCTGCTGCAAAATGCTTTAAAACGCGTGCTATGGGCTAAAAGCTACGTTTCAAATGGCGCACTAAGCAACAAACTTCCACAACCCTTTCTCGGGCAGATACACCAGCATACAACAAAATTCAACCAATTATTAGTTAACTTGTTGGATTTTTATGCTTTTTATGGGTATTTCCGAATGGCGCTTTAAGTAGTGTAACCAAGGGTTAGATTCTACACACTATACAGCGCAAAAAGGCTGGTGGTTCAAAAAACCACCAGCCTTGCCGTCTCAGGCAATAATCTGACTAGGTCAGATTACTTGATTTCTACTTCTGCACCAGCTTCTTCAAGCTCTTTCTTAAGTGCTTCAGCTTCATCTTTGCTTACGCCTTCTTTGATAGCTTTAGGAGCAGATTCAACTACTTCTTTAGCTTCTTTAAGACCTAGGCCAGTCGCGCCGCGAACTGCTTTGATAACTGCAACTTTGTTGCCACCGAATGAAGTCATTACAACGTCGAATTCAGTCTTTTCTTCTGCAGCAGCAGCGTCGCCGCCAGCAGCTGGACCAGCAACAGCAACAGCAGCTGCAGCAGATACGTTGAATTTCTCTTCAGCCGCTTCAATTAGTTCTACCAGTTCCATTACCGGCATTTCAGCGATTGCGTTTAAGATATCTTCTTTAGTTAGAGCCATGTTCTCTAAACTCCTGGGTATAAAATGTTAAAAAAATCAATATGCCAAAAACGCCAATTACTTGGTGTCTTTGACCGCCGCCAATACGCGCACAAACTTGCCAGGAACTTCGTTGATTGTTTGAACGAATTTCCCAACTGGTGCTTTGAAGGTTGCAAGTAGTTTCGCAAGCGCTTCGTCGCGGGTAGGTAGTGCTGCAACTGCGTCCAATTTCTCTGGACCAAGAAGACCGCTACCAATAGATAGTGCTGTAACTTTTAGCTTATCGTTAGTCTTACCGAAGTCTTTGAAAAGACGTGCCGCACCGCCTGGTGCGTCGATAGAGAAACCATAGATAAGCGGACCAGTTAAGGCGCTGTCTAAGTCTGCAAATTGACTGTCTGCTAGAGCACGCTTTGCAAGAGTGTTACGTACAACCTTTAGGTATACGCCTTGCTCACGAGCTTTAACACGTAGGTCAGTCAGTTCTGCAACTTCCATCCCACGGTATTCAGCAACGGCTACGGATAGAGCGCGAGACGCAACTTCAGAAACTTCTGCTACGATCTCTTTTTTTGCTGCTAAACCTAGTGCCACTGAGTTCACCTCTTTGTATCTGACTTTGTTTGCGGTTACCCGCCTACGCCGTCAGGGTTCACAGATTGATACCAACCCTCATGGTTGATACCGCTCTACGGTGTTTGTTACCCCAGAGAGTCTGAGTCAAACCACCGTCTGCGCAGGTTGTTGTATTAAGCAGTGTGTTGACTGTGAAAGTTCTCTTACCTCTTTCACCACACCGCACCTGCGGTCTAGGACGGGAGCCGCTTATTAGCACTGCTAATTGTCACAGCTCCAACCCATAACCTTTAAGAGATTTCGATAAGCCTAAGCTCAGCGAAATTAAAGACCTACAGAAGCCTTATCAAGAGCAACACCAGCACCCATTGTAGTGCTTAGGCTGATCTTCTTGATGTATGTACCTTTCGCAGAAGAAGGCTTAGCTTTCTTCAATGCTTCAAGTAGCGCTTCAAGGTTTTCTTGAATTTGGTTCGCTTCGAACGCAATCTTACCGATGCTAGCGTGGATGATACCGTTCTTATCGTTACGGTAGCGTACCTGACCAGCTTTAGCGTTCTTAACTGCCGTTGCAACGTCAGGCGTTACAGTGCCAGTTTTTGGGTTAGGCATAAGGCCACGTGGACCTAAGATTTGACCTAGTTGACCAACAACACGCATTGCGTCTGGGCTAGCAACTACTACGTCAAAGTTCATTTCGCCTTTCTTAACTTGCTCAGCTAGGTCATCCATACCAACGATGTCTGCACCAGCTTCTTTAGCTGCTTCAGCATTTGCACCTTGAGTGAATACTGCAACGCGAACGTCTTTACCAGTACCGTTAGGTAGTACAGTTGCACCACGAACGTTTTGGTCAGATTTCTTCGCATCGATACCAAGGTTAACAGATACGTCTACGCTTTCTGCGAACTTAGCTGTTGCTAGTTCTTTAAGAAGCGCTACTGCTTCGTTGATTTCGTACTCTTTAGTAGAGTCAACTTTGTCGCGGATTAGGCGAGCGCGTTTAGTTAATTTAGCCATTCGATTAGTCCTCTACGTTCAAGCCCATTGAGCGAGCAGAACCCGCGATAGTGCGTACCGCTGCATCTAGATCAGCTGCAGTAAGGTCTGGCTCTTTAGTTTTAGCAATCTCTTCCAACTGAGCGCGAGTAACTTTACCCACTTTTTCAGTGTTAGGACGGCCAGAACCACTCTTGATGCCCGCTGCTTTCTTAAGCAGGTAAGACGCAGGAGGAGTCTTAGTTTCGAATGTGAAAGAGCGATCTTCGTATACAGTAATTTCTACTGGTACTGGAGCGCCTTTCTCAAGGCTTTCTGTTTTCGCGTTGAAAGCCTTACAGAATTCCATGATGTTTACACCGTGTTGACCTAGTGCAGGACCAACTGGTGGACTTGGGTTAGCAGCGCCTGCTGCAACCTGAAGCTTGATAATACCGCTTACTTTTTTAGCCATTTTACATGCTCTCTTGTTTGGGTCTAACGCCTCGCAAATACAGAGATTATTTGCTCAATCGGCTTCCCGTTTCCGTTTAAAAGGGCGCGCATTATATAAGGTGATTAATTACTATGCAAGGGCTATTTAGAATAAAAAACCATCGAAAGGTCAGTATTTTTCATAGGCAAAGTGAATCAGAGTTATGTTGGCTTTACGCACACTGTGTGAAGCCCATCATTTATTTTGAAAGGATAATCAAACAATGGAAAAACCTACAGAATTAAACAATCATGAGATCTCAAATGTTTCTGGTGCACTTTGGGCCAATGCTTTAGGCGCAATAGCCGGTGGCATAGGTGGTTTCTACGGGGCAATTATTGGTGGCGGGCGTAACGCATCGTTCAGTACCATCGCTACAGGAACACTTGCCGGAATGGGTGCAGGCGCTTTAAGTCCGGTTAAAGGTTTCAGCTCTCTCGCAACATCCGTAGGTGGTGGGTTAGTTTCGGGCGCTATAGCAAATTTGGCGTCGGATCTAGAGGGCTTAGAAACAACAGATGAGTGAAGGTCAAATTTAAAATGGTAGAAATCGGAACGGTGTTCATTTGGGTCATGGTAATTTGTGGAATGAATCTAATCTTAAAACGTGCGCTGGGTGTCAGATTTTGGGACTCTTTTACAAAGAGCGATAAAGTCTCTGAAAAAACCGCAACAATATTGCAGTTTATGTTTATGTTTCTTTCGCTTATTAGCTGTTATTTCTGGCTTATTTAGGTCAAGAGGATGCTACGTTGTAGTAACATGCAAATTTTTATAAATATTCACCGCTCTCCTTTTATCGCTATC
>NZ_JBHNYX010000069.1:0-14656 GCF_054960505.1 Alteromonas sp. G4i13
GTACTAGCTCATCGCTTTACTTTTCTAGCGACATTACGTCGTTATGCCCACCTGTCAGAATCTCTTATAGAAAGGCTATATTCCAGTAATAGCAAAGTCTATTGCATCTATTAGCAATTCGCGGGATTGCGCTAAAGAACCGGTGCAGTCCTGTAGCACATCTTCGGGTATGGAACTCAGTTGTTGAGTCAGGAATAGGTATGTCTCGCCTTCGAATTCTATCTCCGGCGTAAGATTTTTCATATAAAGATTATTTCTAGTCGTATTCTTTGTCAGCGGTACAACTAACCTTGTTGCTAATTGGTCAATTACAGAGTTTTGAACATCTACAAGAAAGGGGTAAGCTTTATTAGTTTTTGAGCTTGGGTTTCTGTAAACATCAAACTGTGCCATTAGAAGTTCCTGTACTCATCACCTATACTGCCGTTCTCAGCAACAAACTCGTTGTACGCAGCTATGGCAGCTTTGTTTTCTTTTTTCCACCTTTCATCTTCAACACTTTTCAACTTGTCTTTAAGTGCCTGTTCTAAGGTTGCAGACAGGTTAACTTTTAAGTCTCTAGCTTTTTGCAATAAATCGCTGTTTAAGCTTAAATTAGTCGCTTTTTTTGGGGCATGGATGTCATATAAATCTTGCATGCTATCACTCCAAATTGTTCTACATATTAAGTATACGCATAGGGATGCGCATTGCAAAAAATAGGTTCTTAACAAGCCCGGAATTGTTATGTAGAGATGTATACATATAGTGCCGGTCTTACTCTCAATTAAACTGCAAAATTAACCGAGTAATCGCATCGCACTGTGTCGGCACTGAACCCGTTGCTGATGTTGATTCTGCGCGTATTGCTCTAGGTGAATTACTTTGCCGGCGGCGTGCTTAAAGCAGGTTTCAAATTGCGTGGTTAATGTTATCCAATGTTCGTGTTCAATATTGAGACGCTCTAAAATAGGGGGTAGGTTATGTTGAACCTTGCCACGCTTGTTTGGGTGAATATATCGGCTGGTTATATCTACAAGCTGTAAGTAGTCTGGAAGAGTAAAAGGTAAACCGTGTGGCATCTCTTGTCTTGGATTGCCTACAAAAGGCATAAGTCTTTTAGGTGTTTTGCCCAGCCTGGCTGCGTTAATACGGTATTTAATACTGGTATGGTCTGATGTTTCAGGAGTTTTGGCCATCTTTGCTCGTATTGGGTTTAAATCAACATAAGCCATACAGGCGGCAAGGGCTGACTCATCTAATAGCGCTTGTGACTTAAACCGTCCTTCCCAAAAATGACCAGTACAGTCGTCCTCTTTATTTGCGGCCCTGGCAATGTATTCATTCAGTGCACGCATAAACCAACTGATATCGAATAGCCTTTTACGCCATACTTCAGCCGTTAACTCAACCGTTTTAATTTGGGTTTCATGTAATTCTTTACGTAAATCTGGTGATAAGTAGCGCTGTGAGATTAATGTGCCTTTGTACAGTTTATGCCAACGTTGAATCACGTCTTCTGTACTCAGTGCGTCTGCTTTCTCTTTGTTTACGTGTAATACCAGATGCGTATGATTACTCATTACCGCATAAGCGCATACATCGATGGCAAAAACCTCACTTAAAATATGAATACGGTCTTCTACCCATTGGCGACGATGCTCAAAGCTTCTACCGTTTTCCTCGCCACATAGGAAAGCACGACGAACGCAGCGGGAAACACAGTGGTAATAGGGCGTATCCGATAAACTAATTTGAGACTTTCGGGCTTTAGGCATTGCGACTGTCCGACTCTGATTAACTCGATTAGCAGTTTGGATGGATATTTAGATTAAAGAAAGTGTACGAAGGGACAGTTTGGGTGTTTTCGAATTATGTCTGTCTTGCTTACGTTGTTGTACTCACTCTCTTGCGCCAAAAAAATTCAATAAAGTCTTTTTAAGCTGCCATAATTATTACTGATCTGTCAGAACACCAATAAAAGGATATTACTATGACACTTTGCAAGACTAACGCTTTTTTTATGGCTTGTTTAATTATGTTAGCAGGCTGCTCGAAAAGTCAGCAGGAATTATTAAAAGGCCATTGGGAATGTAATGGACAAGACGATGGCGTCAAGTTCACGGGGAGTGTGGAGTATGTAAGTAATGGCAGCTCAAACGTGATGCTTGAAATGAGTATGAAAGAGTCGGGTACAGAGGTTGAATTCGATGTTATAGCTCAAGGCACTTGGGAGCTCAATAAAAACGAATTACTTGAGTCATTTACTAAGCTTACTATTACCCGTTTTATTGTAGATGGACGCAATTTACCACCTGAACAATTTCCTCAACAATTGAAAGAAGCCTTTATTGGAACCGCCACGGGTTCAGAAATCATACAGTTGGATGAAAGGGTTTTATTAACTAAAAATGGGGGCTCTAAAACTACTTGTTCTCGTCAATAATCTGAAAGTCTTTGAATTCTAGAAACTAAACGCTGGCTCTGTTGTGCCAGCGAGGACTAAGCAAGACACAGGACAAAATGAGACAGGCATCTTTGTCTAAAAGGGTCTACATTATGGGTCTGTCTAACTCGTTATTTTTACGTCGGTATCCGCTATATATGGAAGCCCACTGTAGTGGATAAAACCAAGTTGGAATCAAGGAATGATGAAGAGATTACTGATAGTTATAACTGCTCTTGTTGTTATAGGCTGTAATGAAAATCAGCCGAAAAACCACTCCCCAGAAATTGCATTAGCGAAGATAATCGGCAATGGAAATCAAACCGTTGTAAATGACGTTAAACTTTACCTTTCTGATAAGAATGCATACAAACTAAAACACAAAGACGGACTAGAAGAAAGCGGATTTGATGGAGCCTTTGAAAATTCATTTGACCTTACATTTGTAATTATAGAAGGTCTAAAAAGCATCAACCGTGTAGTGATTGTAGATTGGAGAGAGGATGCGCAACATGTCTTCGATTTATTAAACGATTTATCTAAAAATGCACTTTCTACTTGCAGCATATCGAGCCAGCTGGCGGACGATATGATGCAAACTCAGTTCAATATATCTTACTACTTAGAATCTAGTGAATCTGGCTTTTTATTCTCAACCTGTGCAAAAAGCATGGGGTTAGAAATTATTGGCATTGACGATGGATCAGACACGTTCGTCTTGTCTTTAATACCAAGTGGCAACGCGGCAAAACTCAAAACATATTCGCAGCAACTAAAATTGAATATAAAGACATACGATAACCGTGTGACTAGTTAGTTGGAGCGAAGAAGAACGTGCTGCGATAGCTTTTTTGTACTGCTTAAACTTTTCTATTTTTTTTCGAGGCAAAAATGACCAAAAATGAGATACCTATTATTGCTAAACAAGCGCTTTCTGAATATCTAGAGGAACCAGGAAGCGTTCTCTATAGTAGTAATGAAGCATAAAGGCCTACCTCATTTAAGTCGCTACTCTCCTGTAGGTAAAACTGAAGTTATCAAGTGGCTGTTAAGTAAGATACAACAAGTCAATTAACATCGCAGCTTTGATGCAGCCGCAAAAGGCTGTATCAAAGCTGTTACCTGTTATTCACTTAAAGGAATGCAAAGCATGCTCTACAAAATAGAAGAACAAGCAGAAGTATTTGAAAAGTTGGAACCCGTAGAGTTCAAAGACTTTTCTAGCTTTGGAAAATTAGAGAAAGATCTAGAAAACTTAATTGCGAACAGTATTTTAGACGTCTTATTTGAAGACGCTAGATTGATGCCGGTGTTTCAAGAACGACAATAGCAGGCAGAAGCTGACATATATGCACTGAATGAAAGTGGCGAATTAGTTATATTCGAGCTAAAGCGTGCATCTGCCGGGAAAGATGCTGTTCATCAAGCGCTGAGATATGCGCAAGATGCTGGTCAATGGAGCTATCAAAAATTAGAAAATAAGTTCAAAGAATATAGCAAAGGCGACATGTCGCTAGTTGAAGCACACAGAGAGGCTTTTAGTCTTAAGCACCAATTAGAGCCTAAAGAAATTAATAATAAACAGCACTTATTAGTTATCGGCAGTGCAGCGGATGACTCATTAATATCTTCCGTCGACTACTGGAAGAAAAGTGGTATATCCATCGATTTCTTGCCCTATAGAATTTATGAACTTGCTGGCGAAAAGTACTTTGAGTTCTTTGCGCTTCCCTATGATAAGCACAAAAACCCAAGTGATGTAAAAGGTGTATTATTTGATACAAATCGCAGTTGGAATGAGGACTCTATTTGGTCGATGATGGATAATAGTCGTCTGGAGACGCCAAAAGGTTTGTTCACCATGTTCATATAGGCGACATTGTTTTATTTTCCCACAAATGGTGTGGCTTGATAGCTGCTGCAAAAGTGAAAGGTGAGGTTAAAGCGCCAGACAGTGAAACATTGTATCGAGACGTAGAGTTTTTAACTCCCATCCCAAACCGAAACGATAACACGTTATTGGCTATGCCTTTTTCAGAAGTGAGTTTTAAAACAGGTAAAAGTTTCTTTTGGGCCAGAACGATAAAAGTACCTTACTTAACGAAAAGCGAAGCACTCGAGTTAGTCGATGAGCTTAATAATTATTTACATCGCACTTAACAAGTTAACGCGGTTGGGGTTCTTCACAGTTAAAACTTTAAGCGCTAGTGCACTTTTAATGGCCTTTTGGTAGTTTCTGGCTACGTTTCGGTGGACTGTTACAGGTCCTTTAAAACGCATTGTTAGTTCAGCATTTTATTAGTTGATTTAAGGAGGGTGGTTTTGGCAAAAATTCTAATATTTGGAAACTCTGGTTCTGGAAAATCTACGCTGGCACAGCATTTATGCAAAACACAAGGTTTGGCTCATTTAGATCTAGATACATTAGCGTGGAAACCTACTAGCACTCCTGAGCGAAAGCCTATTGATGAGTCTGAAGAAGAGATAAAGGCTTTTATTTCTTCTAACGACAAATGGGTAATTGAAGGCTGCTATACAGACTTACTAAAAACTGTAGAACAGCAGTCTACTGAAATTATATTTATGAACTTATCCATTGAAACCTGCATTTCAAACGCAAAGGCGAGACCTTGGGAGCCCCATAAATACAAAACAAAGCAAGCCCAAGATGACAACTTAGCAATGCTTATTTACTGGATTGGGCAATATTCAGAAAGAAACGATACATTTTCTTATGCGGCACATAAGCAGTTTTATGATAGCTACCATGGTCATAAAAAGATGATTACGCAAAATGTCCCAACCGAGACAAGTTAGGCAAATTCGTTAATATATGAAATAGGTGAAACGGAGTTTCTAGTGAAAAAAATCTACTTCTTGCATTATCACTTCTAGTGTCAGCTACGGTATCGGCTGAAGATATTAAATTAGATCTTAAGCAGCTTGCCCAACAGTACTTCGACACAATGGTTGCTACTCAGGCCCCTGGCGCGACAAAAGTTGAGCTTGAAAATCACTTAAATTTGCTCGCGGATGATGTTGGTCATTCACATTTGCCATGGGTGATAGACGATACGCGATTACCTGACGGTAAGGAGCAAATGAGAGAGGGCATGACGTTCTATTTAGGCGCACATACAGAATACAGTGCTGAGCTGTTAGATGTTTTTACATTTAATCATTCTGCTATTGCTATCAGGTATAAGAATTATGCCAAGGGCGTGCATCCGCAAAACAACCAGCCTATTGAATACAGTCAAGTAATGATGGAAGTACTAGAAATAGAGAACGGTAAGATTGCTGTAATTCGAAAGTACCATGAGTAAGTTTCATTTTCGATAGCCGTTTAGGTAACAATTGTATTTTCGGTTGCAATAAGTTTGCGTACACCTAATGATAGTGTTACAAGATGATCTTTAAGGGCAGGGTAAAATGACGAAGAACCGAAGAACAGCCATTATCAGGCTTCTTCTGCTAGTCAGTACTATTGTTTCCTTGTTTTTCGTTCCGTGGATATTGGTTAAAGCCTGGATCCTACCTTTGCCACACACAGTACAAGAACAAGTTGATGAGGCAATTAGCCATGGCTTTGACGGCATGATTGTTTACGTGGATCAGGCGGGAAAACCTCCAGCTTTTTACACAGCAGGCTGGAAAGATAGAGATAACAAAATACCCGCTGCCCCCGACTCTTTATTTAAAATTGCCAGTATCAGTAAGTTGTACATTGCTGTGGCTATCACCAAAATGGCGCGAGAACAGCGACTATCCCTAGACGATTTACTCGTTGATCATTTACCCGAACTCAAAGACAGAATTGAGCATTCAGAAAAAATAACGCTTAAAATGATGGTGCAGCATAAGTCAGGAATCCCTAACTTTACTGATAATGCTGCCTACTGGGAAAACGAACCGGAAAACAGCAAGCGAGCGCTCGACTTTGCGCTAGATCTTCCGGCGAGTTTTGAGCCAGGTGATGGGTATGAGTACTCCAACACGAACTATCTGTTGCTTCGCAAGATTATGGATAAGGTTTTGGGGTACAGTCACCACGAGTACCTTAAGCAAAACGTTTTGCTTCCGCCTGAATTGAGCAACACCTATTTTTCATTGAGCGAAGTTAATATGGACGACGTGATGAGCGGCTATTACGTTGGTTACAAGGAAGATGTTAAGGCGCGCGACTACGGTATGCTAGCGACAGCAGAAGATGTGGGTAAGTTCTTACGAGCGCTAAACAACGGCGCTATTTTCAATGAAGGCGAAGCGGAACTTTACCCTTATGTGTTCGGACATGGAGGCTTGGTTATCGGTTACCAGAGCCTTGCAGAATATGACAAAGACCTCGATACCGTGGTCGTCCAATTTATCAATACCACTGACTTTGACGGTTACGAATGGAACTTGTCTGAAATCACAATTAGCCGAATTTTTAAAATACTAAGAAAAGCAGAAAACGAATAGATAGTGAGCTTGGTGAGGCGTCTCTATAAATTGGGGCGTGTTTAATTTTGGAAACATGAGCAAAGTAAATAACCGCCTAACTAAGGAATTATAAATGATTTCAAAAATTACAAATCAAGTTCCTCTCCTTTATTTGCTTCTTATTTCTGTGGGGTGGGGGATATATTATTCGTCACCTAGCGAAATAAATAATATGGGCGCGGCGAATTTTGAGTGGCTCTTTATGCTCGACGCCTTAATAGTTTTACCGGTGTTATGTCTTTTCGTTGAAAAAAATAAGCAAAAAGCGAGTTTGAAAGCAGCAATTTTGTGTTGTACCGCTATCTTTATTGGCAGTGTAATAATCCCAGAACAGAATAAAGTAATTTTCCATTACCTTGAAGGTGGTCGTTACGTGGTTTTGGCAACCATTCTTCTGTTGGAATTTTCAACATTCATCACTGTCTTGTTGGCATTTAAAGCTTTACTCGCGAAAAATGAAGATCCGGATGTAGCACTTCAGAAACCCATAGAGAGAGTCTTCGGACGCTCAGTTTTTTCTAACTTACTTCAATTCGAAAGTCGTATGTGGGCTTTTGCTTTCTTTTCGTCGCATATAAAAAGTAGAGCCTATAACGGAACTCAGCATTTCTACTACGACAAAAAAGACGGTGCTCAAAGTAATCTTCTCGGCTTTATAGCATTAATGATTATGGAACTTCCGCTTATGCATCTAGTGCTCCATTTTACCTGGTCTAGTTCTGCAGCAAATGTTGTAACCGGACTTACGTTATTCGGATTAGTGTTTTTCTTTGCTGAGTATAAAGCGGTAGCTAAGCGCCCAATTTCGATTGATAGAAACAAAATAATAGTTCGTTATGGGCTATATCCATCACTTCATATTCCCGTATCTAACATAGATAAAATCGAGGCTCACTCAAGGTTTGTAGGGCGTGCTTCTGGTGTCAAACGTTTCAACTATTCCGGCGTACCGAATGTAGGCATAAAACTGTATGCACCAATTAATGGTAAGCATACGATATATTTGGGCGTTGACTCGCCAGAAGTGTTTATAAGCAGTGTCAAGCAGATACAAGGTGCTAAATAACATCAATAATATCTTGTTACTTAATGAATAAGGTCTGAAAGAGGTTGTGAGTTATACTACTGAGGCTTTTAAATCTAGACCCCAACCCGAAATTAAATTACTTAATATGCAAAAGGCCTTAGGAACCGCTTCGGTTGTTTTATTGATGTTAAATATTGCGTTCAAAGACATTATGTTGTTCTAGAAGAATTTACTTTTTTGCCCAAGAAAAAATAAAAAACAACGCCAAAGGAAGGCCAATGAAGAAGCATTTAGTATCGTTTTTGATCTTATCAATCCCTTTTATTTGTTTTTCTAAAGAATTATCCAGCGAATTTAAGAATAACTTAATTTACCTAAAACCTAAGCTCGCGGACGGAACTACCCTGACATTTTTTACTGATACTGGTGGTGGTTGGAATGCGATCTCACGGGAGCTTAGCGAAAAATATGGTTGGGAGATAAGTCAAAAAGAATCTGAAAATGGGGTTATTGAGGTTACCGATATGCCTCCGTTTGATCCAGAAGCGTCAATTCCCTTGGCGGGATTGAATAATTGGTGGGCTGGAAAATTACAAGTAGTACCATCCGAAGAATTTAGCTCGACCACGAAAAGCGACGGAACGCTAGGCGGACGGTGGCATGCTGAAAAAATAATAGATTTTAATTACTCTGAGAAAAAAATAGAAGTGCTAGATGAAACTCCTACATCAACTGAGTTTTCGACGGTTCCTTTGGGATTTCAAAAGGGCATGGATGGAAGCTATACAATGGCTTTTCCAAGTATCGACATCTCAGTTAATGACACAAGGATTCCGATGTTATTAGATTCAGGTGCTTCGGCATGGCCATCGACAGAAGCGATGGAAAAAGGAGGGCTAAAAGGTGGTCAGGTTGCGACTTCTTTCATTGTCGCTTCAATATTCGATGAATGGGTTAAGTCTCACCCGGAATGGTTAGTGATTGAGGATGCCTGTGATTTTTCTCATCAACCCATGATTCGTATTCCGTATATAAAAATTGGCAATAAAACCGTTGGCCCAGTTTGGTTCACAAGAAGACCAGACAGCAGTTTCCACCAATTTATGTCTTCGATGATGGATAGGCGCATTGATGGCGCACTAGGAGGTTCAGCGCTTCAGTACTTAAGACTCATAGTTGATTACCCCAACGAGCAAGCGTTGATAGCTGACGAAATTTGATAACAACGAGATAATTAAGCCAAGATGTCTAATTTAATAACCCCTATGTTTATGCACATTTTTCTTTGTGCATTGCTCTACGTATTTCTCACGCTAGCTCGCGCGCCTTCGGTATGGGGAGTAGGGAAAAACAAAGATGGTTCAAACCCGTTTGCTGATATACAGCCTAAAGTAAGTGCGAATCTGAGCAATCAGTTTGAATGGCCGTTATTTTTTCACGCTGTTTGCGCCTTGCTAATTACCTTAGGTGAGCCAATTAGCAATTCACAAGTCTCCCTTGCGTGGGTATTTGTTATTGGCAGGGTGCTGCATAGTCTTGTACAAATATTTACAGACAATATTAGATTGCGTGGTTTGGTGTTTACTATCAACTTCGTTGCCGTTCTTGCAATGTGGTTGTTGCTTTTTATAGAACAGGTTTTAGTTTAAAGAGCGTAAAGGTTATGGAAGAAGTATTTGAACCGCTGGGCCGCTTTATACTTCGAGTAATAAAGTGGACTATCATAGACGCTTTTATGGAATTCGTTTTGAAGGGCACGGGCCATGTGGTGATTAAATTGCTAACCTTCGGCAAGTACCCAAGAGCAGGTCGTGATGAGGGAAGGACCGTTGCTGTTGGTTTTCTAAGCTTTGTGGTGGTTTTTGTCTGTCTTGCGATGATTGCTTAGTATTGAAAAAGGATATCTGCGATGAAATTAGAAAAGTGGGCGAGCATAAGAGAAAAAGGAAAGCAGCGCTTCGTTCTAGTTTATGGCGTTTTAGGCTGGGGAGTCTCTACCGGTTTATTATGGTCATTACTTATGGCGTTTATCGAGCCTTCCGAAAATGTCTGGGGGAAACTCGCCATTGCGATGATCATCTTTCCCATTGCGGGGCTCGCTTTTGGTCACTTAACGTGGAATAAATCTGAAAAAGCTTTTGCAAAAGAAACGACGAAAGCTGTATAGAATGGCTAGAACATGTCTTGTAATAACCAATGAAGGGAAGCCGCTGTTGTTAAGTATCAAAAAATTACTGGTTGTTTCATTAACTTTGCTTGTAGTTAGTTGCGCCAATATACCTATTGCAACAATGCTTGAGTTTCGCTCATTTGATGAGGAGAAATTTGTTGAACTTGACCCCAATCATTTACTTACGAAGATTTACTTAGACAAGCCTGCCGAAATAAAGCCAGAAAGCACCTGGCTTACTTTGGGTGTTAGCTCCTCAGAGCAAGAAAGAAGTTTTAAGTATAATCTTGAGGTTATTTCAGAAAAAACACTGCCGGCCGAGTCAGGATGGCTGAGTAAAACGCCAGCGCGAACTGAGTATATTTTAGGGTTAAGTGCCGACGCAATAAAAGAATTCACTGAACTTCAAGAGTTCATGGATTCTGCATCGCCAACGGGCTTTGATCTTCACGTTAATACTGGGTTTAAAGAGGCGGCAAATGACATGACAAGCATCACAATGTCTATCTTTTTAAAGCTTTACGCTGATGAAGACTATTTTACGCTAATCGATAGAGCGGAACTAGATATCGAGAAAGGAAGCGAGTAACTTCTATTAGGCTGGCTTTTTACCCATAACAAAGTAAAGTAATAATCTTCAGCTCTTCAAGCTTATTTAGAGAAGTACATGGAAGTATCTAAAGCCAGTATTCAAAAAGCAGTAGCTAACAATATCATCTCCGAGCAACAGGGCATTGCTCTGTACAATTTCTTTCAAGAAGAAAATCAGCATACTCCCTCTTTTACCTTCACCCATATTCTGTACTACTTAGGTGGCCTTATTGCAATTGGCGCCATGACTCTATTTATGAATTTAGGCTGGGAGCAATTTGGTGGTGCCGGCATCGTGTTTATCTCTATGCTTTATGCTGGCGTGGGCTCAAAGCTTGCCAATTCCTTTGCGCGTAAGCATTTAATAATACCAGCAGGGATCTGTGCCACGTTCGTAGTTTGTTTAACGCCAATTGCTATCTACGGTGCGGAGCAATGGCTAGGGCTATGGCCCGACGACAATACGGTTTTTCGCCAGTTTCACCACCGCATTAAATGGCTATGGTTATATATGGAACTTGGAACGCTAGTAACTGGACTTGTCGTAGCATGGCGATATAAATACCCGTTCTTAATAATGCCGATTGCGGTAACGCTCTGGTATATCAGTATGGACGCTGTGATGCTCGTTATTGACCATGAGGACTTATGGAACAGCTACACGTGGCAATTCCGAGCACTTGTGTCGATGTACTTTGGCGCGTTGATGACGCTATTGGCGTTCTGGGTGGACATCAGAGCACGAAACACAGCAGATTACGCGTTTTGGCTTTATCTTTTCGGTGTTTTAGCGTTTTGGGGCGGCCTTACCAGCCAAGATTCAGACAGCGAACTGTCTAAATTTGTCTATTTCTGTATAAACCTTGCCATGATTGGCGCTGGTGCTCTGTTGGTTCGACGTGTCTTTGTCATATTTGGTGCTTTGGGATGCTGTTTATATTTAGGTCATCTTGCTTCTACCGTTTTTGAAGATAGTTGGCTTTTCCCTGTAGCGCTATCAGCGATCGGTTTAGGCGTCGTATATTCGGGAATTTGGTGGCAAAAGAATGAGGCTCGCATAACAAAGAGTGCGCAAGCGATACTGCCGAAAGCGCTACAGGAACTATTAGCTAATAAAGCTTAGTTCACCTAGGCAGTAAATAAACCAGTAACTAACTCAATACAGATAACAATTAACAAAAGATAACGCTTACGCAGTAGTAAGGGGAAAGAGGTAAATGGAGATGTCGGAAAATAACGTAGAATTTAAGGAGCCTGGTCGCCTCACTACGTGGATAAAGTATTTATTGTACGTACAGGTGGCTTTAGCGCTTATAGCCATTGGTTCCAACTTAATGGAGTATCAACTTCTAACAGATTTTCAAAATGGCGTTTATTTCAATCAAGAAATGGCCGTTGCAGACGCTGAGTCCAATGACAAAAGGCAGCAGATAATTGCTTTTTCGTATTTGGCGGTGTTTATCATTTCCGGCATCTTAATTCTTAAATGGATTTATCAGTCAAACCAAAATGCGCGTTATTTAGGCGCTAAAGATATGACGTTTACACCTGCTTGGTCGATAGGTTTCTATTTCATTCCTATTGTGTCGTTATGGAAACCTTATCAAGCGATGAAAGAGATTTGGCAAGCCAGCCAAAACCCTAACAATTGGCAGTTAGAAAAAGCAGGCCCTATTTTAGGCATATGGTGGTTTTTCTGGATCGCCAACAGTGTGGTTGGACAGGTCGTTTTTCGTATGTCCAGAAGGGCACAAGAAATCTCCGAAATAATGAATGTTAATCTGGTTTCGCAGGTTTCTGAGGTCCTATCCATTCCACTAGCCATAGTTACTTGGTTATTGATTAACAACATCTCTAACATGCAAAAAGCACAGATTGAAGGTGACGTGGAAAAAGCAGAAACTGCAGAAGATTCAGATTTACAACCCGCAAAATAGTAGTATCCATTTCGCTTGTTGCTCTGCCACAAAGGTAGAGCAACTGTCTTTATAAGACTAAAGTCTTACTCTATATGTAAACGTTAAGTAAAAATTAAGTTGCGCGACAGTGTCGTTATACTTAAGTATAACAAAAGGTCAGGATAACGCTGGCTTACGTACACATCTTCGTTTCTATACCTTTGATTTAATACAATAATGGGAGCCATACACCCCCAGTAATAAAGCGGCATAGAAACGCGCACAATACATGTAGGGGAAAAATGTATGTCAACTTCAGGAACGGGGGCGCTTGCTTTCTTACGCAAAGAAAACATTGTCGCACCAGATGGCTATAACCGCTGGCGGGTTCCGCCAGCATCTATCGCAATCCACCTTTGTATCGGGTCTGTTTATGCGTGGTCAGTTTTCAACACGCCGCTAACTCGAGACTTGGGCGTTGTTGCGTCTTCTGCTAACGATTGGAGTTTATCTTCGGTTGTTTGGATCTTCTCAGTGGCTATTGTTTGCCTTGGTTTAGCTGCCGCATTTGCGGGTAAATGGCTAGAGAAAGTAGGGCCTCGTTTTGTAGGCGTGGTTGCGGCTTTCTTGTGGGGCGGTGGTTTTATTGTTGGTTCGATAGGTATCTCTACCCATCAACTTTGGCTGCTGTACTTGGGCTACGGCGTACTCGGCGGCTTCGGGCTTGGGCTCGGTTATGTATCACCGGTCTCAACACTCATACGGTGGTTTCCCGATCGACGAGGTATGGCGACAGGCCTCGCAATTATGGGTTTTGGTGGAGGTGCAATGATAGGCGCTCCGCTTATTAGTGCACTGCTTGAAACCTTTCAAAGAGCGCCAGAATACTTAGGTGCAGAAAACATGGTTGCGCTGGTTACCGAAGAAGGGCGTCGTTTTGCAGAGACGGCAGCAGGAAAAGTAGAAGTGGTTATTGCCTCTGCAAATCAAGCGGCCTCGTTCGGTGGCGAAGCCGGTGTTTATGTCGTTGGTACGGGCGAAACTGGTGCGGCATCGACTTTCCTTACCCTTGGTATCGCTTATTTTATTGTAATGATGTTTGCGTCTTTCCAGTATCGCGTACCGAAAGAGGGGTGGAAACCAGAAGGTTGGCAGCCTAAACCTGAAGCATCATCGAAAGGAATGGTATCGAAAAATCACGTCCATATTGATCAAGCCCTTAAAACACCTCAATTTTGGTTGCTTTGGATAGTATTATGTTTCAATGTCACCGCGGGTATTGGCGTTATTGGTGTAGCCAAGACCATGATCAATGAGATCTTTGGAAACTTAGCCATTGTTACCGCAGGTTTTGCGGGTACCTATGTATTGATGATCTCGGTATTTAACATGGTAGGGCGTTTCTTCTGGGCTTCTACGTCTGACTACATTGGCAGAAAGAATACCTACCACTGCTTTTTCGTAATAGGTACGCTGCTTTACTTGTCTATCCCATTCTGGGCTGGAATGGGGAACACCACCGCGTTAATTGGGTTCTACATTGCAACAATGATAATTTTCACAATGTATGGCGGTGGCTTTGCAACTATTCCTGCATACTTGGCAGATTTGTTTGGTACCTTACATGTAGGCGGCATTCACGGCCGATTGCTAACAGCATGGTCTACTGCCGGCGTATTAGGGCCATTCGCTATTACTTATTTGCGCAATATGTCAGTAGAGAATGCAATTGCCGATTTAGCGGCAAAAGTCGACCCTGCCGCGTTTGCAAGTAAGTTCGGTGCGCCAATGACTGACTTGCAAAAATTGGTAGAAGCAAAAACGGTAACGGTTGCACGCTTGCTGGAAATTGCGCCAGCCGGAACGGTAGACCCAACCTCTACGCTCTACAATACCACTATGTATGCAATGGCTGGCTTATTGGTATTGGCATTTATTGCTAACTTACTTGTAAAACCTGTACGAGAGAAGCATCACGTAGAGAACACGCACCCCGAACTGGAGCCCGCGCGAGCAAGCTAATTTACCAATCGAGAATACCCGCTTTATAGCGGGTATTT